>NZ_JAUBTG010000003.1:0-179227 GCF_036702395.1 Microcoleus sp. D3_18_C2
TAAATGCGGGGGCAATAAGTGATTTTCGATTTTCGATTTTGGATTGATTCCACGGATAAATCACGTGGCGGGTACCATCAAGAAATTCGCTTGTCAGCCTACTTTTACCAAATCCGGGTTAAAAACCCCGATCGGACTCAGCGCTTGCAACGGTTCAAGAGCAAAACTTTCGTCCGCACAGAGGGGGAGTGAAGAATAAAGGGGTAAAAATCCCGGATTTGGCATTAATTAATCAATCCGCAAATTGAAAGGCAAGCGAACGTAAATCCCCTGCGGGTCGTTCATCGACTTGATCGCAGCCAATTCCTCTTGCATTTTCTTAAATTCGGCAGTTAGCGGGTCGAGTTTGGCGGCTGGTTTCAAAACGTGAACGCCTGAAAGTCTTTCCAAAATTCGCTCCTCCAAAGTGCGGCGTTTTGGATATTCTTCCACCTTCCAATCGTCGCCTAGTTTAGCTTGCTTAGCAGCCTCTCTGACAGCATCTTCAAGACCGCCAATTTCATCCACTAAACCCAACTGTTTCGCGGCCGTACCAGACCACACCCTGCCTTGAGCAATTTCTTGTACCTGGTTTTTCGGCAGTTTGCGGGCGGTGGCGACTTTAGTAATAAATCGATCGTAAATGCTATCGACTCTCCTCTGAATATTCGCCAATTCTTGAGGATTTTTCGGGCGGGAAACCGTGTTAATATCTGCAAAGCGGGCGGTTTTCACCACGTCCCAAGTCAGGCCGTTGTTAGCAGCCAACTTTTCGGCGTTGAACCGCATTCCAAAAACGCCTATCGAACCGGTAATCGTATTCGGTTCGGCAAAAATGCGGTTGGAACCCATCGAAATCCAATAGCCACCGGATGCTGCTAAATTGCCCATTGAAACAATAACTGGTTTCTTTTTCCCCGTCAGCATTACTTCGCGTGCAATTACTTCGGCCCCCGTCGCGCTGCCTCCGGGACTGTTGACGCGCAAAACTACGGCTTTTACGTCGTCATCTTCTCGGATTTTCCGCATTGCTTGAGCGATGCGATCGCCTCCTACTTGAGTCGGGCCCCCTTCGCCGTCTACAATCTCTCCTTCAGCGTAAAGTATAGCAACTTGGTTTTTCTTGTCAGCGCGAGTTGAGTTTTTATTTTCAGCAATTCTCGCGTAGTTTTTCAAACTAATTTGCTTGAAAGATTTGTTTTCGCGATCGGTTCCTGTGAGTTTTTTGAGTTCTGTCGATACTTCGTCAAAGTATACAACTTTATCAACTAACTTGTTTTTGAGAGCTTCGTCAGCCATCAAAATTCCGCCCTTATCTGCAAGCGCTTGCAGTTGCGGCACAGTCACTTTGCGACTTGGGGCGACAGTTTTCAGGTATTCTCCCCACATATCTCCGAGCAACTTTTGAGTTTGCTGGCGATTTTCGGGACTCATTTTTGTCAGCAAAAACGGCTCAACGGCTGACTTGTATTTGCCGACGCGAGTGACTTGCACTCCCACGCCGTATTTTTCCAAAGCACCAGTGAGAAACATTGCCTGACTGCTAAAACCGTTGATTTCCAAAGCGCCGTAAGGATTTACGGCAATTGTATTAGCAACGGAACCGAGGTAATAATCTCGCTCATTCCAGTCCATCTGGTAAGCAAAAATGGGTTTTTTGGCATCTCGGAAACGCTGCAAGGCCGATCGAACTTCTTTGAGATTGGCAAACCCGCTGCTGCTCGAATTTGAGCTGCCTTCAAGATAAAGGCCAACGATTTTCGGGTCTTTTTTCGCATATTCGATCGTGTCTAAAACAGTCCGCAGCGTCACTGTATCGCCGGAATCTTCCGAAAGCACTTCTTCAATCGCCGCGCTAGTGCTGCGGCTCGGTTTGCTGTCGGTAATATTTAAAGAAAGGTCTAATACCAATACAGACTTATCTTTAACTTGCGGGCCTGAATCTTTAGACGACGATGCCGCCAGAGCAATTAGTAGTACCAGTCCCCCCAATCCGATGCTGCCCAGCAGCAACAATCCTAGGAAGGTTCCCAGTAAACTTGCACAGGTATATTTTAGGAAATCTTTCATTAGATAATTGGTAATTAGTTATTAGTCAATAGTCAATAGTCATTAGTTAGAGTATATCCGGTGAGAGTGGAATGATACCGAGACGAGCGTCCCGCTCGCACTGCAATCGGAATGATATTTTTCCGATGCCAGCGGAAACGATATTATGGGTAATTCCTGCAACTAGGATTTAGCAATTATCCTCTGTCGTAGTTATTAGCTAATGACTTTTGACTGCTGACTAATGACTTTTGACTGCTGACTCACTTTTATCTTAACCTTTCCAAAACCCCAGAATGTTTTAGCTCATCCAAATTACCGCAGCCCGTACAGAACATCACGGTGGCGATTTCTGCAATTAAAACCTCAGCTAGAAGGGCTGCGGCGGATTCCGATTCCGCAGCAGCTTGTAGAAACGGCCGCGCCAGTCCCGCAATATCCGCGCCAAGGGCGAGAGCCTTCGCTGCATCCAACCCATTCTGCAAGCCTCCAGAGGCAATCAGAGGAACATCCGGCGCTACGGCGCGGGTGCTGACAATGCACTCGGCTGTCGGTATTCCCCAGTCGGCAAAGGTTGCGCCCAACCTGCGCTGCTTGCCATCTTTAGCTCGCTCTCCTTCTATTTTCGCCCAAGAAGTGCCTCCGGCCCCGGCAATGTCGATCGCACCTACCCCGGCGGCGAGCAATTTCTTTGCCATTTTTCCTGAAATACCGTTGCCGACTTCTTTAGCAATAACTGGTACTGGTAATTTATCGCACAATTTGGCAATTTTATCTAGCAGTCCTTTAAAGTTAGTATCGCCTTCGGTTTGGACGCACTCTTGCAGCGGATTGAGGTGCAAAATTAGGGCATCTGCTTCGAGAATATCAATGATTTTTTGGCACTGTTCCAAACCGTAATTGTAGTTTAATTGAACGGCTCCGATATTTGCAAATAACAGAATATCTGGAGCGCGGCGGCGGACGGCAAATGTAGGAGCGAGTTGAGGATTTTCTACAACAATTCGCTGGGAACCGACTCCCATTGCTAGTTTGTATTCTTGCGCGACATCGGCGAGGCGATAATTGATTGTCTGGGCTAATTCTGTGCCGCCGGTCATTGAGGAAATTAGCAGGGGAACGGCTAGTTTTTTGTTGAGAAATGTGGAGGTTAAATCTATTTCAGTGCGATCGAGTTCTGGCAAACAGCAGTGTTCAAAACGGTAGCGTTCGAGGCCGCTGGTAGTTTCGCGAAATTGTACGTCTTCTTCGAGGCAAATCCGCAGGTGGTCTGCTTTGCGGGTTTCGGTTTGCGAGGGGGAGGTTAGCGGCAAGTTCACTGTGGCTATTTGGGGAAAGAGTTGTGATTTGGGAATATAGCAATTTTATTTCATTTTTGATTTTTTTTTATGAACCGCAGAGAGCGCAGAGGGCACAGAGGAGAAGAAAGGAGAGAGGTTCGCAAATCCTGTAAGGGTTGTTGTATTATCCAGGAACAGTCAGCGGCATTCCGTTATCTGAAGCTTTCAACTTGAGTAAAAAAGGAACTGCTTTTTGCACCCATGCTTTGACTGATGGGTAATTTGCCGCATCTTCTCCGAAACAAATGTCTAGCATATCGGTGTGAATTATCCCCGGATTCAAAGGAAATGCTGCCATACCTGCGGGCAATTCTTGAGCGAGCGATCGCGTAAGTCCTTCTATTGCCCACTTGGAAGCGCAATAGGGAGCGACTTCCGGCGAAGTTGACCTTCCCCAACCAGAACTAAAGTTGACAATTATGCCACTTTTTCGAGCAATCATTGCCGGGACAAAGTGACGAATTACATTAGCTGTACCTTTAATGTTAACATCAATTACCTGAGAAAATTCTTCGTTGCTGATATTCCAAAGAGGCGCGAGATGATTAGCTACGCCTGCATTATTAATTAACAAATCTGGGGGAGCATTTTTTGCCAGCATTTCTGTGGCCCAAGCTTTTACTCGATCGTCGTTGGTGACATCCAAACAAGTAAAATGGTGGGGCGCACTATATTTTTGTCGGAGTTTTTCCACCGCTTCGGAAGAACGGGCGCATCCCACAACTGTATGTCCCAATTCAATAAACTTTTCGGTCATGGCAAGACCTAGACCGCGACTGACTCCGGTAATTACAATTAATTTTGTCATAGATTTGCTCCAAGTTTGACATTAAGTAATACAATACATCTTGACCAAGAATTTCTTCATGTGGTACCCGCCACGTGATTTATCTCGCGCAAGTCAATCCAAAATCTAAAATCCTTGCGTCCCCCGAATTAATCTCGCGCAAGTCAATCCAAAATCTAAAATCTAAAATCTAAAATCGAATGACTGGTGAATTGACAAATCGATCGCAGGGAGAAAGCATGAAAGTAAAAGCAGCAGTTGCTCGCAGTGCCGGCAAACCTTTGAGCATTGAAACGGTTGATCTAGATGGGCCGAGGGCTGGAGAGGTGCTGGTGGAAATTAAAGCCACGGGTGTTTGTCACACTGACGCTTACACTCTTTCCGGTGCCGATCCAGAAGGCTTGTTTCCGGCTATTTTAGGCCACGAGGGAGCCGGGATTGTCGCAGAAGTTGGGCCGGGAGTCACGAGTGTCAAAGTGGGCGATCGGGTAATTCCTCTCTACATTCCCGAATGTCGCAACTGCGAATATTGTTTGAGCCGCAAAACTAACCTCTGTCAAGCAATTCGCCTGACTCAAGGCCAGGGAGTGATGCCCGACGGCACGAGCCGATTTTCCATAGATGGGCAGAAACTATACCATTACATGGGAACTTCTACCTTTGCTAATTATACAGTATTGCCAGAAATTGCGGTAGCCAAAATTCGCGAAGATGCTCCTTTTGATAAAGTTTGTTTAATCGGCTGCGGCGTAACAACTGGCATCGGCGCTGTCATCAATACTGCGAAAGTAGAGCCGGGATCTAATGTGGTAGTTTTCGGTTTGGGCGGCGTGGGTTTGAATGTAATTCAAGCAGCTCGCATGGTGGGAGCTAACATGATTGTCGGCGTAGACTTGAACCCCGACAAGCGAGAGATGGCGGAAAAATTCGGCATGACTCACTTTGTCAATCCCCGCGAAGTCGAAGGCGATTTAGTGCCTTATTTAGTAGATTTAACCAAAGGCGGCGCTGATTACAGTTTTGAATGTATCGGCAACATTAATGTGATGCGCCAAGCTTTAGAATGCTGCCACAAAGGTTGGGGCGTGAGCGTAATTGTCGGGGTAGCGGGAGCCGGTCAAGAAATTAGCACCCGCCCGTTTCAGCTAGTAACTGGTAGGGTTTGGAAAGGGACGGCTTTTGGTGGCGCAAAAGGCCGAACTGATGTGCCTAAGATTGTGGATTGGTACATGGACGGTAAAATTGATATTGACAGTCTGGTAACTCAGGTAATGCCGATCGACAAAATCAATGAAGCCTTTGATTTAATGCACAAAGGCGAAGTAATTCGCACAGTTTTGACATTTTGAAGGAAAAAGGAAGAAGGAAGAAGGAAGAAGGTACTCTTCCGCGCACCCAACATAACTTCTCTCTTCTCTCTTCCTCTGCGCCCTCTGCGCCCTCTGCGGTTAAAAAAAATCTAATTCAAAAATGAAATAGAATTAACATGATATCAGACTCCCTAAAACTGCACAAAGAACAGAAAAGTTTCCGTGGCAAACTCGGCTTTTACAGCCATCAATCCTCAACCTGCAACAGCGAGATGAAATTCGCAGTTTATCAGCCGCCGCAAGCTTTATCTCAACCCGTACCCGTCCTGTATTTTCTATCAGGTTTAACCTGCACAGAAGAGAACTTTATGGCAAAAGCGGGGGCGCAACAATTTGCGGCCAAATACGGGTTAATGCTGGTTGCGCCCGACACAAGCCCGCGCAATACAGGCATCCCTGGGGAAGATGACGATTGGGATTTAGGAAGTGGTGCAGGTTTTTATGTTGATGCGAAAGCCGCACCTTGGAATGCTCACTATCGAATGTACAGTTATGTGGTTGATGAATTGCCGAATTTAATCGCCGACAATTTTCCGGCGATACCGGAAAAACAAGGAATTTTCGGTCATTCGATGGGCGGACACGGGGCTTTAATTTGTGCGTTGAAAAATGGATCTCGCTATCTTTCAGTTTCCGCTTTTGCGCCGATTTCCGCGCCAATGCGCTGCCCTTGGGGACAAAAAGCTTTTGCAAACTACCTCGGCAGCGACAAAGAGATTTGGAGGGCTTGGGATGCTAGCGAATTGGTGCTTGAGGCGCAATACAACCGTCCGATTCTGATTGACTGCGGCACGGCTGATTCGTTTCTTGCTGATGGGCAGTTGTTGCCGGAAGTGTTCGCGGAAGCTTGTGCAAAAGCGGGACAGCCCCTGAATTTAAGGATGCAGGAAGGTTACGATCACAGCTATTATTTTATAGCTAGTTTTATCGAGGATCATATTCAATTTCACGCGGCTGCTTTGTGTGAGTGAACTTTAGTTTGTAGTAAGGACTTTAGTCCTTAAACCTAATTTCATTGTGCAGCGCACTCCAGGGGACTAAAAGCATATCAGCTATTTGCGATTGTCCTCTAGACCTGTAGATATCCATAGCTTTCTCAAAATCTTCAATTCCCCCCTGTAAATCTCCTGTTCCACTTCGAGCTGTAGCACGAATCATGTAAGCTTCTACAAAGTCAGGATTGAGATTTATTGCTTGAGTAAAAGCTGCAACTGCTTCCTCGTACAGCCCCCTGCGACCGAGGTCGAATCCTTGTTCGTAAAATTCTCGAGCTTCCATAGCATTTCTTAATTATCGATGTAGTTAATTCTGGAGCGTCGATATAGAAGTTTTTAAGCCGATGAAATAGAGCAGACGGGTGTAAGGACACGGCAGTCCCGTTGATGGTTTGTAGTGAGGAATTTAGTCCTTAAAAGAAGGACTGAACTCCTCACTACAAACGGTTAATTAAGATCAATCGGAAATACCCAGTCTTTATAATTGCTGTCGCGATTTTCGATAATCCCGGTTAGTTTGTCCAAAATCTTTTCGGTGATGGGTCGGTTTTTGGGCAAGTGATAGTTTTCTACTCGCTTAATTGGCGTAATTTTGGCTGCGGTTCCGCAGAGGAAAATTTCGTCTGCAATCAACAGTTCTGATCTATCAACGGGTCTTTCTATGACTTCAATTCCTAAGTCTCTGGCGATTGTGATTACGCTGTCTCTGGTAATTCCTTCGAGAATATCTTGCTCGAAACCGGGAGTAACTAATTTACCGTTTCTGGCGACAAATATGTTCATCCCTGAAGCTTCGCTGACTTTTCCCTGAGTGTTCATCATAATTGCTTCGTCGAAGCCGGATTCTACTGCTTCGGTTTTGGCTAAAGCTGAGGTGATGTAGGCGCCGCTAATTTTACCTCTTAAGGGCAAACTGCGGTCTTCTTGGCGGTACCAAGAGCTAATTCTACAGTTGACTCCTTCTTTGGGCAAATAGTCGGAAAGTTCTAATCCGTAGACAAAAAAGTCGGTTTCTACGTTGTGCAGTCGGGGGGCAATTCCTAAACTGGATGTGTAGATAAAAGGGCGGATATAAAATGATTTTGTTGGTTGGTTTTTCTGGACAAAATCAATAATTATTTGTTGGATTTTGCTGGCTGGTAAATCGCAGTTGAGGAAGCGGGCACTTTGACTTAATCTTTGACAGTGGCGGTCTAATCTAAATAGCAATATTCGATCGGCATTTTGGGGGTCTGGAATTCCCCGCAACCCGCCTAAAACTCCGGTTCCGTAGTGCAGTGCGTGGGTGGCTATGGAAATTTTGGCGTCGGTAAATGGGAGAAATTGGTTTTGAAAGTAGGCAATTGGTAGAAAACTATCCATGATTCAAGCTGGCGATGAGTTTGGCAGTCCGCGAGGAAAGCTGAATTTGGTTATATTACCATAAGTTATACCACTTTAGATTTTAGATTTTAGATTTTAGATTTACAAGGACTGATTTGATATCAGTTTGGCTCTGGTCAAAAGTTACCTTTTTTTGATTAAATGAGATGATTATTGTGTTATTCGAGGAATCGATAAAATAATATAAAGTGCGGTCATTTTGGTTGATAATTGTTTTGGGAAAAACTGCGATCAACTAAAAATAAAAATCAACCAAGGGGCAACTATGGCACGTAAATGTTTCATCATTGAGATGGGGATGGGTATAGACCAGCACGGGCAGGAACCGACTGTAGCCTGTGCAAGGGCTGTACGAAATGCGATCGCCCACAATGCTCTCCTAGGCGTCTGGGAAGTGGCGGGTTTGACTGACCCGAATCAGATGATTGTTGAGGTTAAGGTGGCTGTTCCTTACCCGGAACAAGTGCGGGAACAGGAGGTGTTGGCGGTGCTGCCTTTTGGCAGCAAAACTCTGATTGTGGAGCAAGGAGGCATGATTGTGCCAGGAAGGGCGATCGCCTCTCTGAATGATAAAAATGATGAAATGCTAATCGCTGTGGCGGCTGTGACTGTTTTTGTCGAAACTGAGGACTAATTAATTTGGTGTTCTTTGAATAAATCGCCAGATCGCACTTGCTTGTTTCCGCGATCGGGCGATCGAACGCCTGTGTGTAAAAAAATGATTAATTTAGGCTAAGTCTCGAATTAGGAAAAGTAGAGTGCGATCGGCTTTTAGGCGATCGGACTCTACCTCCTCTACCTGATATTACGGCTGACTGGTATCTGCCAACATTTGGTTAACCATTTGCAAGTGCGCCTGAAGGTTCGGCAACTTTTGGGTTGCCCAAGCCTTCAATTCGGGATCTTGTCCCTGTTGAGATTGAGCTTGAAACAAAGCAATAGCCTGATTGTGGCTGTCGATCATAGCCTGCTTATAAGCCCTGTCAAAACTTGTACCAGAGAGTCCCGAAAGTCGCTCCATCAAAGCTTTGTTCTGGGTACTCATTTCGGTTGGCAGTTTTACCTCTTTTTGCATTGCTAACTGCATCAATTCTTCATTAGCCTGGGTGTGTTCCTCAACCATTTCTTGCCCGTATTGTTTCACACTAGCACTAGAACCGCGCTCCACGGCTAACTTGCCGAGCTGCACTTCCATCATACCAATTTGACCTGCTTGCATGGCAAAGTTTTTGTCTTGGCTGCTGAGAGAATTAGGCGAAGTTTCGCTATAGCAATCCTAAATGAATTGTGTAATTTTTGTAGGGCAAACCCCCCGTGGTTGCCCCGATCCGTGGGGGGTAGGCACTCTTAGCACTACCCCTACATATTTGTACAACTGATGCGAGGATTGCTATATCGTGTCCGCTAACATAACCCCTATTAGCTGTGTAGTGAGGGCTTCATTCCTCAACTTTTGATGATAAGGAAGAATCCTCACTACCAACCAATTGCAGTGACGTTATTCTAGCGGGCATGATCTCATCAGTCATTAGCAATCTACTCATCACTTGTGATTAATGCTTTACGTTGATAGCTGTTGGAATCGCGGTGGTACACAAGTTAATCGAGCCTGTTAATCGGCTGGCGCATATCCCATTGCAATTCGGCTAAAACCAGCAAGCTAAATACCATTACGGTTCCCGTAAATAGGAAAGACCAACCGCCCGTGTAAGGCAAAATCAAAATTCCCACCAGGTGAAGTAAACTTGCGGCTAAAAGCGCGCGCGATCGCACTGCAAATCCAGTCCCCAAATACCCTATTCCGCTCATTCCCAACCACAGGGGACAGAGATTCGCCAATACTTTTCCCCAACTGAGAAAAATTGCTAAATCGGTCAGCAGCAATCCTAATAACATTAGTATTACCCAACCGTAAAGCACCCAAAGCAGGCGTTCTATTTTGACCCAAGAGTATGTCATGCTTACCATTGCGGCTGTACCTACGAGGCTGAGCGCTGACCACAAACCGGCTTGCAGCATCCAACTCACCGAAAAAAATTGTGCTGTGCCGAACATGGGTATTAACAGCAAGCTCCACAGCAAGCAAGTTCGATCGAGACAAGTATAAAATTGTGAATAAAATCGATCTTTGCCAAGGGGAAACTGAACCTGCCAAAGCCCTTCTAACTCCGGAACCTCGATGTTAAGCTGTTTCCGGCGCAGAGGCGGAACTGAACAATTAAAAAAGGTCATATCTGAAACTATTAAAATTTACAATTATTTGCTTAGGTACTATCTCAGCAGCAATCGCTCTAATTGCAATCTGTCAATCGGATTAATCTAGGTAATTGGAGAATCTGCCTGCAGTTATAGTTATTCGATCGCACCAGGTAAAACAGGAAGAGATAGATTGCACAAGTTGATTAAATAGCTCTTGCGACAGATGGCTGGAATATTACTGATTCGATAATTTTAAAATAGTTAACTTTGTTACAGAATTTATGCTCACTTCATCGCATCCTCTCAAACAGGTATTCCACTGCCCGGAAGAATCGGATTTTTACGCGCACTGCTTGGAAAGTTTAGTGTTAAATGCTAGTGACAATTATCGATTTATCGTAGAGTTTGGTTCAGGAGAGGGAAGTCCGGTTATTAAGTCTTTGCTGAGAAGTGATTTTGATGGGACGATACAGGGATTTGAGCTAAATAATGTAGCTTGGAAAATTGCTCAGTCTCAAATTAAGCAATATGAACTGAGCGAACGATACACCGTCAACAATTGCTCTTTTTTTGATTCGCCTTTATACGAGTCGGCGGATTGTGTCATCTCAAATCCCCCTTACTTGCCGGCGGTGGATGATAAGATTTACCAGCCTCTGTTGCACGGCGGGAGTGATGGTTCGACAATTGCTAAAAAACTTTTATCTTTGGGCTGCGATGAAGTTTTGCTGATGGTTTCTAGCTATTCTAATCCTGTGGGTTTGATCGATTATGCCTTGGATCGAGGCTACTCGGTTGCGAATTTTGAAATTGCACCTTTAAATTTTGGCTATTATAGCTCGGAACCGAAGGTGAAAAGCGCGATCGCCACTCTCAGAGAACAGGGAATGGCTTTTTATTCGGAAAATATCTATCTGCTGGCTGGAGTTTTGTTTAAGAAGCACCAAAAGTCGCCCAGAGATTTGTCGATCGAGCTAATTCAGTTAATGACAGCATTTTAAAATACAGGCCTGGTAGGTGCAAGATGCCTGTTCCACCATGGTCAGCAACAGGCAAGATGTCTGTTCCACAAAGAGTGTATTTCTTGTGGAACAGGCATCTTGCCTGTTCCTAAAAGGCTTATTGAGAACGGTGCACAATCTAGGGTGCATCAGTCTCTGACCCACCCTAGGATATAGCTGTTAATTCCGTTCTGCCGCTTGGATCGATCGCACCACAGCAGCAGCAGCCCGATCGCCGATCGACTTCTCCTGATCGTACCCCAACACCAGTTCCCAAGCCTCCTGCGGGTATCTATCAACCAGCGGGATCGCCACTTCATCCAACATCCACCGGCCATGACGTTCATCTTCTTTGATGTGGAGTTCCCAATAACCCATCGCAGCGTGCGAGAGGCCCAAACGCTGGGCGGCGGCTAGATAATTGCGGTAAGCCACAGGCCCCGCCACCTCAAAATATGTGAGTCCGCCGTTATAGCGCAGAAAATGGCGCTTGCGTTCCGTCAGCAGGAAGTTGTGATTAATACTTGCGAGCACTTCCCAAGGCACTAAATCGAAGTACGCTTCCGGTTCCGTACTCATATCGAATTCTGCCAGCATTTGAGCAAAAAAGGTCGAGTGCTTGCGCGGGAGGCGACCGCCGCCGTATTCTTCGATCAGCACTCGCGTAAGGGTGCACTGAATTTCGTTGCCGGCACCGCCGATGATGCGAGAAACACGGCTGGCTTCCACTAAACCGTCGAAGGAGGCGATCGCCAGTAGGTGTTTGTATCCCTCTTCAGTCATCTGTTCCCGCTGGTAGCGATCGAGCTCAGTTAGCGGAGGATCGACATCTGCCGCGGCGCGATCGCGCAGCGCTTGCTTGACATCCGGCAATTTTTGCAGCGCTGCAACGTCGATTTGTGCGATTTCCCACTGCTGCCAAGGTTCCTCAATGCGATCGCGCACGGAACGCAAATAGTGCGATCGCTCGTTATTGTAGCGGCGCAAATCGTCGTACCAAAACAAGTTGAGGCGGTTGATGCGGTAAAGTATGCGCTGCAAGAAGCGGTGAGCGGCCTCATCGCCCGGTTCCTGTTGGTAAGCTGCTTGAATTGCATAGGCGATCGCGCTTTCAAAATCGCTGACAAGTAACGGTTTTGCCGCCACCGTCTTGTCTAAATCCTCGACTTCTAGCAAATTGACAAATTGGCGATCGGCTGCTTCGTAATTTGGAAGTGCGGGCTGCTTTTTGGGAAGACTCGGCGAGTCGGAAGAAGGAAGTATCTCTAGGGTGTTTTGCATGGAATAAAGTTATGCTAACTCTAATTATTGTGGTGCCTGCCCAAACAGCCAACCGTTGCTGATTGCTGAGGATTATGGCTACTTTTCTTGAAGATAGCTAATCTGTCAGCACGATACACCTTTCTATTGATAGAGATTTGACAAAAATCTAATTGGTCACAACTGCCCCGATTCATTCCGAAAGCAGGGTGACTGACGGAGACTTTATCAAACTCCCCAAAGTAATTGGAGCTAATATCTGAGCATCTTTTGGAGCCGGCACTGCTTGCCGCCACGCTTTGATACCTCCTGAAAGGACAACAACATTCAGGCTAATATCCTTAATCTTATTTGATAATTTCAGGTAACATGAGATTCTCATTAATGTCGATATTTATACTATATCCGGGTTTACAACCCCCGTTCTTGTCATTGTTCACTGCGTGAAGCAATCGCAAACATTCTGCTTCTAGACAGAATGTTTTACATGAGCGGTTTTCAGACGAGTAAGCGTATTAATTTTTTGTCAGTAGGAGAGCGCCAAATAAAACCATCGATTTTTTAATTTTTTGAGGTTCACGAAAGGATGTTTTTGTTTACGTATAAAAAAGGAAATTTTCCGTTCATCGCTGTCTGAGCGATAGATGAAATAGCGAGTTCCGTCTCCGAATCCCATAGTGCTATGAATAAAGATAACTTCCAGCACTCCGCCCTTTGCGATCGCCCTGACTTCTCCTCCCCGCGACAGCCCTTTAAATTTTTCAGGTAAACTAATTTTTATTCCCCGATTATAATCGTCTGTTGAACTTTGTTTCTCTCCTTTTAATTGCCCTGAATGAATTAGAGCGACGATTTCTTCTCGGTGTTTGACATAAGCATTAAAGTTATTCACTGGATTCTCGTGGTATAAAGCCTGGTTGAATCCAATCATCAGAAGCAATAAACTAGAAAAAAGGATCGATGTCTGACATAAAGCTAGTCTGCTGTAATTTCGCCACAGGTTTTTAATATCTCGTACCAACTTCCTAGTAGCGATCGCTGCTATGAAAGTAGCAGGTAAAATTAAAAATCCCAAATCCAGGAACGTCATTGGCAAATTAATTTTTGGCAAAACTGGAAAATAAGAAATTGTAAAAAATATAGTGAACCCAGAAATAAGTAGGCTTACTATCACAGAGGAAATATTGGGTGTGTTGGCTTTGCGAGCTTTTCTGTCAGCGGTGAATTCAAGACGGTGTAAGTTTCTCATAGTCTCATCTTTTTCGCTCGATGTCTCTATTAAATCAGGTGGCTATTTGAGAACTTGAGTGAGTTCTCATCGACTTCTCATCGACTTTTCCAGGAGTTACGCAACGCAGACCTGTGACAGAAACCGGGTTTCTGGCCAAGACTTTGCAATCAACCTGAGATTTTTGCTCAGAAACCCGGTTTCTCTGGAGTTATCGCAGGGTTAGAAACCGGGTTTGTGGCCAAGACTTTGCAATAAACCCAATGTTTTTTGTCAGAAACCCGGTTTCTCTGGGCTTATAGCCGATCGCCAAAATACTCCTGATACAACCGACATCTCGGAATGCAATGATTTCCATCCAATTTCACCAACCCCATACTATTTAACTTAAACCCCAATTCAGACCTCAATCTAACTGGCTGGGAAACACTCACAATCTCTCTCATCGCCTCCATTAATTCCGAGTATTTCTCTAAATTCCATAAATGCCGCCGCAAATGATCGCTATAAATTCCCGCTTCAGTTGCAGATTCTTTCACTAACCGATCTAAAGTCACATCTTGACGGGAAATATGATACATTCCTAGGCGCACTAAATAAGGATTTCCGCCCACTAACCCCATCACTTCTCCAACTTCATTCCCACTCCAATTCAATCCGTGCCGTTTAGCCAAATCTTGCACTTGCTGCGAATTAAACTCAGGCAAATCAATGGGCAACCCTACATTAAACGGCGATTTATTCACATCCAGCGGGATATAAACTTCCGTCGAATGCACCACAATCAAACGAAACTTTTTCCAAATATCTCGCCGTTTTGCTTCTTCATGCAAAGCTCGCAATAACCCAAAAAAATCATCGGCAATTTCCGGCGATTCAAACAGGCGATCGCTCTCATCCAAGCCTAACGTCAGAGGTTTTGAGGATTCTGACAGCAAATACTGTTCAAAATAAGCCTTGCAGCACTGATTACTGCCAATTAAATCGGCTAATTCCCAACACTTGGGCAACTGCTCCAGCATTCCTAGCTCTTGACCGATGCTAGCACAAAACCACTGCAAAAATGTATCTGAATTAGCGAATATTTTACGATTGGCTAGCTGAAAACTCAGCGCTACCGTGCGAGAACCTTGCTGTTCTGCGTGATGCAAAATCCTCGCCATCAAAGAAGTTTTGCCCATTTGTCTGGGTGCTTTTATGCGGATGAGCGCTCCCGGTTGGGCGATCGTCTCGTAACAGCGGGATTCGATCGGAGGGCGATCTATATAAAAACAAGAAGTGAGTTCAACTTGTCCTCCCGGCAATTCTGGCGGCGCGGCTGGCAGGGGTTGAATTATTGACTGTTTTGTGCTAGTAATTACTTGCCATTCTACAGCTAATTCATGGTCGGCAGTTAACGATGTGCGACCTTCTTTGATAATGGTTAAAATTTGTGATATTAACTTAAATGACTCGCCAACACCGCGCCACAGCCAGGGCTGAATTCCTGCTAAATAGCTCAGTAAATCAAAGGAAAGCGGTGTATTTAATTCAACTAAAATCGGTAGAATTGCGGGTTTGTGAGCAGTTAGATTGTGTAATTCCTTGGCTAGCTGCACTTGTTCCAATACCATTTCGCTAGCGGCCGATTCTTCCGAAATCAGCAACAGCAAATAATCGCAACGCTTTAGATATGAGGCTGAGTCGCTGCTGTTGTTAATAAAAAAGACTTCGTGGCCTCCCGCACTCAAAGCTTGGTGTAACTGCTGGGAAAGGGTTTTGTGTGAGGTCGATCGGACGATCGCCACTGTGGCCCTCACCAGCACTACCTCCTCTGGCTCTGAATTCGCCTCAAAATCGGCTATATCGCGCCATTCCTGCCCCAATCCGCGACAAATTTCAATGAAATTGGCATAATCCACAGGTTTGCCATTCAGAAAATGGCTGACAGTAGATTGCGCCATCCCTAAATCCTCAGCCAGGATTTTTTGACTGGGGAAGCCATTTCTCAGGAGACAGGATTTAACTGCGCGAATGCACTCTTCGCGCACCCTTAGCGATCGTGGCATTGCTTATCACAATCAAAACACTGAAACCATCATAAATGCCAACCGTCCCTAAAGTCGATGAAAAGTCGATGAAAAGTCGATGAATTTTCAAATAACTCAGTCGCAAACTCAAATAGCCACCTGATTAGATTAGAAATAACAAGGTTGAATCCCATCAAAACGAGGTAAAAGCATTGTGTATTCTATCCTAATTTGGTCGCTGGCGTCAGCCACTAATCAACCAGGTTTCGCCTTCACCCCGCCCCTATTCTGGTTGCTGATCGGAGTTGTGCTTAGTGCGATGGAGCTATTAATCATCAAAACTCAGCCCCAAAAATACAGATTTTACCTGCTAATGATGGGAGCTTCGGCTGTAATTGAATCATTTATTTTGTGGAGAGGATCGGTAGCATTTCAGTTTAGTTGGGCGAACATAATGTATGAAGATTTTGACTGGCAAATCTTCTACTGGATGGGGATAGCCCTCGCGCTGAGCATCTGGATTCGACCAATTTTTATTGTTCGCAAAAAGTTTGTGATTCCCGAAGCCACGGAAGCGACAACAATCTCCGAAATTTTCCCCGGAGAAACCGGAATGGTGATTTATGAAGGGGCTTCGTGGAAAGCTCGCAATGAAGATTCCCAAGGGGCGATCGCACCCAGACAAAAAGTTTACGTTTTGCGCCGCGAAGGAAACACGCTGATTGTTGTACCTGACAGATTAATCCACATCAACGGCTAAATCTGAGTTCTTTTATGACTAGACGATTGAAATCGCTTCTTGCCAAACAAAGTCCCTCTATAAGAGACTAAGAAATCCCTATCAACTGTCAACTGTCAACTGCCAACTATTTACCAGGAGATTCACTATGTATCACTATTTTTTGACGGTATTGTTTGCCATCACCGGAGTATCCTTAGCCAGCAGTGTAAAAATCGTCCGTCAAGGAGATGAGGCGTTAGTTGAAATTTTCGGAAAGTACGATCGAAAAAAACTCGAACCGGGTATAACCTTTTTGATTCCCTTTGTCGAGCAAGTCGCCTATAAACAAACTCTGCGCGAGCAAATTTTAAACTTGCCACCGCAAGAATGCACAACGCGCGATCGGGTTGCCGTCACCGTTGATTTTATTGTGTACTGGCGAATCATTGACTTAGAAAAAGCTTCCTACAAAGTGCAGAATCTCAAGGAAGCGATGTTAAATATGCTGATTCTTTCAATTCGGACTCACCTTGCTAAATTATCTGTTGAGGAACTCTACACGGCTCGACATGAGATTAATAATGCTTTAGTGGAAGAGTTGGATACAACGACAGATCCTTGGGGTGTGAAGTTTACGAGAGTGGAATTGCGCGATTTTGCGATCGGCAGTAAAGTGATTCAGCCCACATCCATTGACAGGAAAGAGGTACAAAAGCTGCGAGCTTAAAGATTAGTATTTCCTCATTTTCATTGTTACCAGGCTCTTCCTGGTAACGCAGATCCAGAGGCTGTGCCTCGCCGACTATAATTCGCATTGTATATACCATTTAAGGAGAGGATATCATGACTAAACATCAAAAATCAAGTATTAACAATTCAACTTATCAAGGTTGCGGCTGCTTATTGCTTTTAATGGGCATTGGAGTAATTGGCGCGATCGCTCTGCCAACATTTCTTGCTAGCAGGAATAAGATTAGGACATTGGAAGTAACACATTATGTTCGCTCAATGAACCGCGCACAGACAAGCCTATTTATAGAAAAAAGTGCTTTTGCTACTTCTGTTGATGCTTTAGGACTTGGCATTAAAACAGAGACAATAAGTTTCAAATATTCAATTCGTGTCAGTAAAAAAGCAGCATTTAATTATGCATTAGCAAAGCAAAACGACTTAAAAAGTTATGTCGGTGGTGTTTTTCTAGTTCCTGCTAAAAAATTTAATCCAAATGCTGCTAAAGAGGAAAGAACTACAACGTCCATATTGTGCGAAGCTGATTCTCCCGGTACAATTAAACCAGCGGAACCCACCTATGAAAATGGTAAACTTGCTTGTAGCACAGGCACAACACAAATGACCAGATAATCTAACTAGAGGCTAGATCATGACAGTCGATTACCAATATCAAATCGGCGGCAGTCTCCCGCAAAATGCACCTACTTATGTAGTGCGACAAGCTGACTCAGAACTTTATCAAGCCCTCAAAGCCGGAGAGTTTTGTTACGTGCTCAATTCCCGACAAATGGGCAAATCTAGTTTGCTAGTGCGAACTGTACAAAAACTCTCGGCTGATGGCATTGCTTGTGCTACGATCGACCTTTCGGACATTGGCAACCAGCAAGTCTCTCTAGATAAGTGGTACGGCGGCGTCGCTTACAAACTCTTGTGCAGCTTCAACCTGTTTAACCCAGTCGAGTTTATGGCTTGGTGGCGGGAGAGAGAGTTGATGTCGCCGGTGCAGCGCTTAGGAGAGTTAATTGAAGAATTGCTGCTGGTCAAAATTTCTCAAAACCTGGTCATTTTTATTGATGAAATTGATAGCGTTCTGAGTTTCCAAGAACCGCTAGACGATTTTTTTGCATTAATTAGATGTTGCTACAATAAACGCGCTCACAATTCAGAATACCAGCGCATTACATTTGCTTTGCTGGGAGTAGCTACCCCATCGGATTTAATTAGCGATGCAACTCGCACGCCCTTCAATATCGGTTTACCTATTGAATTGCACGGTTTTAACTTACAAGAAGCTCTGCCTTTAGCAAAGGGGTTTGAGGGAAAAGTAGAGAATCCTCAAGAGGTTTTAAAAGAGATTTTGGACTGGACTGGAGGGCAGCCATTTCTGACTCAAAAGCTTTGCAAGCTGATTTTGTACCATGTAAAAAGTTTAGCGTCGGCTTCTATTATATCAGATTCAACGGATGAAAGCAAAACTGAAAATATTACTATAAATCAATTATTAATTAGCGAGATCGTGCAATCTCATATTATTGATAATTGGGAATCGTCCGATGAACCAGTACACATTAAAACAATTCGCGATCGCCTTCTCAGAAGTCCGCACCGCGCCAGTAGGTTATTAGGACTATATCAAAAAATATTGCCACCCTGCGATCCCCCCCAACCCCCCTTAATAAGGGGGGAGAAAATGCCAGAATTACCCTTGTTAAGGGGGGCAGGGGGGATCTGCGCCGATGATACTCCCGAACAAACCGAACAGCAACTGAGTGGAAATCAGCAACCTTCAGAACCCCCCTTATTAAGGGGGGCAGGGGGGATCTGCGCGGATGATACTCCCGAACAAACAGAATTGCGGCTGAGCGGATTAGTAGTAAAACGAGCCGGAAAATTAACCGTATCCAACCGCATTTACGCAGCTATATTCAGCCATGACTGGGTAGAAAAAGCGCTCGGCGACTTGCGCCCCTATGCTGAATCCCTAACAGCATGGATAGCTACCAATTGTCAAGACGAATCTCGCTTGTTGCGCGGTCAAGCACTGGAAGATGCCCGACAGTGGGCGGCAAATAAAAGCTTGAATACCCAAGATTATCAATTTTTAGGTGCAAGTCAAGAAGCGGAGTTTGCCAAATTGCGCGATCGCGAAAAACAAACTCAAGCTGAAATGGAACAACTGCGCCGCGAAAAAAAGTTACTAGAGGAACTAAGCGAAGCACAAAAGCAGAAAAAAGTGATTGCAGCTAAACTTTGGCGCGAGCAACAACTGAGAGTGCAAACAGTTACCGGCTCCGCAGTCATATTAATATCAATCCTGATAGTAACTTTTTGGGTAAAACCGTCAATCGAAGAAAGAAACAACAAAATTCTCACTCTCAGTTTGCTATCAGAAACGCTATTTGCTGCGGATAAAAAAGAAGAAGCTTTGCTAGAAAGCATCAGAGCTGTTACAGAAATGAAACGATCGCTCGGAGTGAGTTCAGATATTCAGATGCGAGTGGCGATCGCCCTAGAACAGGCAGTTTACAACTTTCGGGAACGCCGCCGCTTGCAGAGTCAAGCCAGTACCCTTGCTTTCGCGAGTTTCAGTCCCGACAGTCAAACAATTGTGACTGCTACCGATGATAATTATATCAAGCTTTGGCAAACTAATGGAACTTTGCAAGCAACATTGACAGGGCATACTGATAAAATTATCAGGGCAGTTTTCAATGCTAGCGGTCAGATAATTGTCTCTGCAAGCGACGACCAAACTCTCAAAATTTGGCAAAAAGATGGCAAGTTAATTCATGATATAAAAGCACACAGCGGTCAAATAACAAGCGTCTGTTTGAGTCCAGATGGTAAAATTATTGCTTCAGCAAGTGCCGATGGAACAGTTAAGCTATGGAAAATCAACGGTGAAGAATTGTCAAGTTTAAAAGTCGAGCGAGGTTGGATAACCAGCGCGAGTTTTAGCCCCGACGGTCAGATAATTGCTGCGGCTGGCACTGATGGCACTGTTAAACTTTGGAGTTTGAGAAAGATTGTGGAAAAGTTGCAAAAACAGCAGTCAATTGAAGCAAGCTCCGATATCAAATTGCTCCGAACTTTACAGATTGAAAGTGATAAAATAATGAGTGTAGCTTTCAGTCCAGATGGAGCAATGCTGGCGACTGCAAGTGCTGGGGGAACTGCGAGAATTTGGAGCAAAGACGGCACACCGCTAAGTATTTTAAAGCATACAAGTGGAGTGACTAATATCAGCTTTAGTCCCGACAGTCAAATGTTGCTATCTGCAAGCACAGACAAAATGGTGAGGCTGTGGAACATTGACGGTACATTGCTCAAAACTTTAAAAGGTAACAAGGATGCTGTTTGGAGTGCGAGTTTTAGTCCAGACGGCAAAGCGATCGCTACTGCTAGCGCTGACGGTACGGTGATGCTGTGGAATTTTAATCTTGACGATTTGTTGCAGCAGGGTTGCGATGGAGCCCGCAATTATTTTCAGACAAATCCGATCGCCTATCCCAGCAATCGCCACCTCTGCGACGGGATTGGAACTCAGTCGGAACTCACGCAAAAAAAACCGGGTTAATCGATTTTAGATTTTAGATTTTAGATTTTAGATTAAAGAATTGAAGCATTGACTTGCGCGAGATAAATTCGGTGGCTTGTATCCTGGATGCTTTCGGTCAAAATGTTGAGTTTGGCAGCAAAGTATCTAGGCAGAAACTGGCTTTTTGACCAAGATTTTCAAAGGTGGTACCCGCCACGTGATTTATCTCGCGCAAGTCAATCCCAAATCGAAAATCCTCAACCCCCCGCATTTATCCGTGGGGTCGCCTCTAAAATCTAAAATCTAAAATCTAAAATCTAAAATCGATTGACCGCCCCTGCGTCTAGGGCTGATATCGTTAAAATTAGTAGCAGCTAATAGGTAATAGGTAAGCCCGATCGGTGTATTCAACTCTAGAACAAAAGTACCAGCGCCTGCAAAAAGACTTAACGGGCGGAGTCATCGCCCTGGGCGGCATTTTCTGCACAGGTACTCTCTGGTATTGGCAGGTGGAAAAATGGTCTTTGCTCGATGCCGCTTACATGACAGTATTTACCCTAGCCACTGTCGGCTACGGTGAACTTCAGCCCCTCGGTCAACGCGGGCGAATGTTTACCATATGCCTGATTTTGATGGGCGTGATTGTGATTGGTTTCATCGTCAACCGCTTTACAGAAGCACTGATTGAAGGATATTTTCAAGAAGGAGCAAGAATTAGGCAGCAGCGACGATTGGTAGATTCTTTGATCGGGCATTACATTCTCTGCGGTTTTGGGCGCACTGGCCGCCAGATTGGCTTGGAATTTCAGGCCGAAAATATTCCTTTTGTGGTCATAGATTCGGCGGTACAGTCGGTTGAGGCAGCCTTGGCACTGGGGTACACGGCTGTCCAAGGAGACGCGACTCTGGACGAAATTTTGCTGAGTGTGGGGATCGATCGCGCAATTTGCATAGTAGCAGCTTTGCCTTCGGATGCCGAGAATTTATACACTGTCATGTCAGCGAAAACTCTGAATCCGAAAGTACGGGCGATCGCCCGCGCCACCACAGAAGAAGCCGTAAAGAAGTTGCAGCGGGGCGGCGCCGATGCCGTCGTATCCCCCTACATTACCGGGGGAAAACGCATGGCGGCGGCGGCTTTGCGGCCTCAAGTTATGGATTTTTTAGACGGTGTTTTGACCGGCACCGAGAGTTCTTTTTACATGGAGGAATTTTTGGTCGATCCCAATAGTTGTGTCTACGTTGGGGAAACTTTGAGAAATGCCAAGTTGCGATCGCAATCGGGGGCCTTGGTTTTAGCAGTGCGGCGCGCTGACGGGACTTTGATTGTCGGGCCTACCGGAGAAACTGCGATCGAAGGAGGAGATATGCTGATTTGTTTGGGCACCGCCGAACAACTGCGAACTCTCAATCAAATCCTCAGTCCCCTGAGTTTTCGCCTCCCCCGGCCCCCAAAGTAATACGATGTCAGGTTTGTACTGTTGGCTGTTGACTGTTGACTGTTGACTGTTGACTGTTGACTGTTGACTCTGGGTCGAAAAACTCAATGGTTGAGTGTTAAATGTTGACTCAATTTTATTATTCAAATGCAACCGGAAACGATATGATATCAAATCCGTTGGCATCGTCCTGTATTCATCTCTCTCTTCCCTTTCTCTGTATCCTCTGTGTCCTCTGCGGTTTCATCATTCCGATAAAACCGGAATTGATATGACAACTCACTGTTTGGACATTTGAACAATACCGATGCAACCGGAAACGATATGATTAAAAAAATTCATAATCTCCACCACACAAGGATTTAGGGAAAATAAAAATGCTCTCGGCGCCGAGAGCATTTTTGAGCAGTTAAACTGCGTTTTGATCACAGTTTGAGCTCAGTCATAGACTAAAGACAGACAAAAATCGCTGAAACCCAAAGCCGATGGTGGGATTTGAACCCACGACCGTTCGATTACGAATCGAATACTCTACCCCTGAGCTACATCGGCACAGACAATTTTGGATTATAGCACAACCTCAGCGAAAAAAGCAACGAGTTGTAGAATTTAATTCAAAATTCTACAACTCACCAACAGTTAAACGGTCACTTCAGTGTCAGTTGAACCGCCTCTGGCCCCGGAATAAACCAAACCCCGCTGCATATCCAGCGTCAGCATAGTTCCGTCCCGAATTACCCGCGTGGCATTCTTCACGCCCACCATCACCGGCACGCCCAACCGCAAACCGATAATCGCGGCGTGAGAAGTCAAACTGTCCTCCTCCGTCACCACACCTGCGGCTTTCCGAATCATCTCCACAAAAGCGACGCTGGTGTGTTCCACTACCAAAATTTCTCCAGCGTGGAAATTGCCTACATCCGCAGCAGTGCGAGCAACCCTGGCCATCCCACTCACCGATCCCAAACCGACACCGGTGCCTTTGCCTAAAACTGCTGTCACTACTTCAACTTTGATCAAATCCGTCGATCCGGCAACCCCTTGCAGAGTACCGGCGGTCATTACCACTAAATCTCCGTCGGAGACTAACTCTTTTTCCTGGGCGACTGTCATGGCAGAGTGAAATGTCTGGCCGGTGGAGGGCAAATCCAGCACCAGCAAGGGTTTTACTCCCCATACTAATTGCAGTTGTCGGGCTACGTCTACGTGAGGAGTAACTGCCAAAATCGGAGTTTTGGGTCGGAATTTCGAGACATTTCGGGCTGTGGCGCCGGTTTTGGTCAGCGTCATGATGGCCGCGGCGTTCAATTGTTCGGAGATTTGGCTGACTGCTTGGCTGATGCCGTTGGGGATCGATCGACCAATATCTTCTACATTCCTAATATTCCGCTTAATTCCTTCCCTCTCCATCCGCACCGCAATTCTCGCCATCGTCGCCACCGCTTCGACGGGGAACTTGCCGACAGCAGTTTCATTGGACAGCATCACTGCATCAGTTCCGTCAAGAATCGCGTTGGCCACGTCGGAAATCTCGGCGCGGGTGGGACGGGGATTGTTGACCATGCTGTCGAGCATCTGGGTAGCGGTAATTACCGGAATGCCCAGGCGGTTGGAGGTAGCAATCAGGCGCTTTTGCAAAATCGGCACGTCTTCGGCGGGTAGTTCCACTCCCAAATCGCCGCGGGCGACCATCACGCCGTTGCAAAGGGTGAGAATTTCCTCCATTTGTTCGATCGCCTCGTGCTTTTCGATCTTAGCAATCACCGGTACTTGCTTGCCCGCACTGGCAATCAGCTCTTTAATTTCGAGCACATCTTGGGGATTCCGCACAAAGCTCAGGGCCACCCAATCGACACCTTGGTCGAGGCCGAACATTAAATCTTTGCGGTCTTTATCAGTCAGCGCTTTAATTGACAGGTAAACTCCGGGAAAATTCACCCCTTTGTTGTTGGAAAGTGGCCCGCCGACGACGACGCGGCAGTACAATTCCCGCGCCGCACGGTCTACTTTTTCGACCAGCATTTCCACTTTCCCGTCGTCAAGCAGAATCACTGATCCCTCTGGAACTTCGTCTGCTAGGGGGTCGTAGGTGACGGAAGAAATGAGTTCGGTGCCTGGAACTTGGCGACTGGTGAGAATGAAAGGATCGCCGTTTTTGACAACTATAGAGCCTGTCTCAAAGCGCCCTAAACGAATTTTCGGGCCTTGGAGGTCTTGGAGGATGGCAACCGGCTGGTTGAGTTCAAAGGATGTTTGCCGGATTAAGCGAATGCTGCGCTGGTGGTCTTCTTCTGTTCCGTGGGAAAAGTTGAGTCGCAAAGTTGTGGCACCTGCTTCTATGAGCTGGCGCAGCACTTGTGGGTCCGAAGTTGCTGGGCCAATGGTGGCGACGATTTTAGTCCGGCGTAGGGCTTTTGGCAATTGCATCAGCGGTGTTCTGGGGAGGCAGGTGGATTTCTTGTTTAAATTTCGGCTAACGTTTCATCTTTGCACTACAAGCAATGATGCTAGTCTCAAGTCTTAAAAATTTTGATAGTCGTCAAAAAAGTAGGTATTGAACAATATATAGAATATCTGACTTTTTACCGATCGGTAATCTTTTCTTGGGGAGCGCTCTTTTTTGCAAATTTTTCCGCTCTCAGGCTTGACATAAATACAGACATACCCATTGATTTTAATTGGTCTGCTGAGCTCTTTTGGCTAATCTAGGACTGGTATCCTTGTACAACAGCAATACTTTCCTGTTTGTGCAGAGGCTAGTTTTTGGCGATCGAACTCTGTTCTTTCATGCCTTGAGGCTGAGGTTCCTGACAAAACTTTACTATTGTCTGGCTTGTATCTTATACTACGCAAGTGTGAAATATTAAGGAGTCTTAACAAAGATGTCGGAGGCAGGACGGCCGCTGACAGTGCCGAAAGAGTTTCTGAGTCCTCCCGGTGACTTGAATCCGACACTGCTGCTGTTTTTGAGTGCAGTAGTGATTATCGTGATTTCTAACTTGGGTTTCTGGTGTTGGGGATGGCCGCAGTGGTGCTGTTTTACGCTGAACGTGTTGGCGTTGCACATGGCTGGAACTGTGATTCACGATGCGTCTCACAATGCGGCCCATCGCGATCGCACAGTTAATGCTATTTTGGGACACGGTAGCGCGCTGATGTTGGGTTTTGCTTTCCCGGTGTTTACGCGGGTACATATGCAGCATCACGCCCACGTTAATGACCCAGATAACGATCCAGACCATTATGTTTCTACGGGCGGGCCTTTGTGGTTGATTGCTGCGAGGTTTTTTTACCACGAGATTTTCTTTTTTAAGCGCAAACTGTGGCGGAAATACGAACTCTTGGAATGGTTTCTCAGCCGTTTGTTTGTCGTAGCGGTGGTGTATATTGCCATTCAGTACGACCATTTAGGTTACGTGCTGAATTTTTGGTTTTCTCCGGCTTTGGTGGTGGGGTTGGCCTTGGGGTTGTTTTTTGATTATTTGCCGCACCGTCCGTTTCACGAGCGCGATCGCTGGAAAAATGCCAGAGTATATCCTAGTCCTATTCTAAATATCTTGATTTTGGGGCAGAATTATCATCTGATTCATCACTTGTGGCCTTCCATTCCTTGGTACAATTACAAGCCTGCTTATGAGGCTGTCAAGCCGCTGTTGGATGAGAAAGGTTCTCCTCAAACTTTGGGAATATTGGAAGGGAAAAAGGACTTTTGGAGTTTTATATATGACATTTTTTTAGGGATTAGGCTGCATCACAAGAAAGCGTCTGATTGACAAAAAACCCGGCTTCTCAAAGAAACCGGGTTTTTTTTATAATAAAAGCTTTTAAGCATACAGCGGATTCCAGGTTTATAAAGTACACCCCAGAAACCGGGTTTCTTCTGGATTTCTCGCCAGAAACCGGTTTTATTCAAGAAACCCGGTTTCTCTGTACTTCACTTACCTGGAAAGTGCTGTATATCCCCAAGGCAGGTTTTGTACTGTATCAAATCCCGTAAAAAATAAACCCACCTGTAATGGTGAGTTAACTTTTAAATCAAGCCCAAAGTGAATCTATTATTTTTCCCCAGCCACCGCCACCGCTAAATTCCTATCGGGGCGCAAATTTTGAGCTCCCCGCAAATAAGGATGATAAATTTCAGTATTTGCCGGCCAATTGACGTGAATTAAAAACCGAATGCAGCGTTCCAAAGCACCTTCAACGTGCATTTGCTGCACGTCCAACAAAGGAACATTACACCAGTGAGGACGTTCGCGGGCGATCGCAGCCGGAAACACAGCATCTAAATCGCGAGTAGCAGAAAACGTAGCACTAATAATTAAATCTGGATTTATATCATTTTTTGCTTCTAATTCATCTAATAATTCTCTCACCGCTTCTCGAATTGCTGCCACCGAATTCTCGCTAGCTGTTGTTGCCCCACGAATCCCCCGCACTTGCCACTCCACGCAAATTTCCTCCATATTAGTCAGTTGCCAGTTGTCAGTTGTTAGTTGTCAGTTGCTAGTTGTCAGTTGCTAGTTGCAATTACCCATTACTAATTACTAATTACCACTGCCAACTGCCAACTGACTATTTAATCACGGGCGATACATCCACAGCGGCAAACCGCTAGTAGAAAGATCGAATTCCAGCAAATTCTTGTAAGCCGAAAGCCCGGATATATCCAGACTACTCCCCAAGACGCGATTTAGGAAAGGTTTTTGTTTTTCTAGCGTGCAAGACTCGGTTTTTTCCGGGTCGAGGCCTGCGAGTTCGGCGGCAAGGCGGCGAGCGTCCTCTTCTGTTCCCAGTCGATCGACCAAACCCAATTCTAAGGCTTGCTGGCCGGTAAAAACCCGACCGTCGGCAAAACTTTTCACTTTCTCAACAGGCAATTTCCGGGCTTCAGCAACGGTTTCCACGAATTGCTGGTAGCTGGTGTCGATCAAGTCTTGCAGAATTTGCTGTTCAGGATCTGTCAATTCGCGATCGAATGCCAAGATATCTTTATACGGCCCCGATTTAATCACCTGAAAAGAAACGCCTACTTTTTCTAACAGCCGTTCTAAATTGTTACCCCGGATAATCACGCCAATGCTGCCAGTAATTGTACCGGGATTAGCAACGATATGTTCGGCTCCCATGCCGATGTAAACTCCGCCAGAAGCTGAAATATTGCCAAAACTGGCGACAATTTTGACTTTTTCGCGCAAACGCTTGAGTGCGCTGTAAATTTCCTGGGAATCGCCGACAGTGCCGCCGGGGCTGTCTATCCGCAGCAGCAAGGCGGGAAATTTGCGTTCTTCAACGGTTTTGAGAGCTTCTAGGACTCGTTTACGGGTTTCTCCGGCAATGGCTCCGGTGATTTCGATACGGGCGATTTGTTTGCGGTAGCGGGGCTTGAATGGCCAAATCATGGGCAGTTTCGGGCAATGTTACTTTTTGTATCTCACTTCTAGTGTGCCTTATCTCAAGGAAGAAGGAAGAGAGAAGAAGGAAGAAGGAAGAAGGAAGAGGGAAGAAGGCCACTCGATGAGACTGAAGAAACCGGGTTTTTTGCAGAGATTCAGGGTTTGAGGCAAATATGTGGGTGAAAAAACCCGGTTTCTGGCCACCCGTGCGTCCAGGACTACACCAATATATAATTGTAAAAATTGCTTAACAAAACTACATCATCCCCACCAGAATCAATCTCATCAATTATTTGGAGTCTCCGCCATGCAGCTAAAACTTACCGATTCAAAACTACCTTTTGCCCCGCTGTTGCTAATTGCGCCGTTTTTCCTGTGGGGAACCGCGATGGTAGCGATGAAGGGGGTGATGCCGCATACAACGCCACTGTTTGTGGCATTCGTGCGTCTAGTACCTGCGGGTGTGTTGGTGCTGCTGGCGGCGGCGCTGATGGGAAAACCACAGCCCCAGGGTTGGAAAGCTTGGCTGTGGATTTCGCTGTTTGCTTTGGTTGACGCTACTTTGTTTCAAGGCTTTTTAGCCGAAGGTTTGGCGAGAACCGGTGCGGGTTTGGGTTCGGTGATGATTGATTCTCAGCCGCTAGCAGTGGCGATTTTGTGTTTGTGGCTGTTTCAAGAAAAAATTGGTTTTTGGGGCTGGTTGGGATTAGTTATTGGCGTTGCGGGCATCAGTTTGATCGGGTTGCCCGATGGCTGGATTTTGGGGCTTTTTCATCCTGAAAACAGGGAGGTTTCTGCGGGTATCGAACAGTTGTTTCAGGGTGGAGAATGGTTGATGCTGTTGGCTGCTTTGTCGATGGCTGTGGGTACGGTTTTGGTGCGCTGGGTTTGCCGTTATGTTGACCCGGTGGTGGCGACTGGTTGGCACATGATTTTGGGCGGTTTGCCGCTGTTGGCAATTTCGGCTGCAACTGAGTCTGAACAGTTTGTGAATATCGATTTTTCGGGCTGGATGGCGTTAGGTTATTCTACTGTGTTCGGAAGTGCGATCGCCTACGGTTTATTCTTTTATTTTGCTTCGAGTGGCAGTCTAACCAGTTTAAGTTCTCTTACCTTTCTTACGCCTGTATTTGCTTTGCTGTTCGGCAATTTGTTCTTGGGCGAAGTGCTCAATCCGCTGCAATCGATGGGAGTTGGGCTGACTTTGGTTAGTATTTATTTGATTAACCAGCGGGATACTTTGGGTGAGAAATTGCGAAAAGTGCGGCACGGTGAAGCGAGTGCAGAAGTTGAAGCTACAGGATTGTTAGAGTCGTCTGAGTTGAATTCTGTAGAATTACCCGTGCAGTTGCGGGTTAGCGAACTGGAATCAGAAGTTTAGCGCTTTGAGAAATTTAGGGAGAATCAGTTAATTCAAGAATTAACTGATTTGGAGTTACAATCCTAGGAGTAGTAACCGGAAAATCTCGCGGGTTGCGGGTGACAATGGCATCAATTCGATTGATGACAGCAGTGCTGTACTGAATCGCATCTTCAAAATCCTTGAAGTTGCAAGTTAATGCCATTGAAATAACAGAGTTATCTACTGTTGCGACTTGACAAAATGTGGCTAACTGCCGCAAAAAATCCAGCGTCCAATCGCGGCCTCTGTCTCTGCGGATAATATAGTAAAGGTCGCTAAAAGTTGAGGCTGAAATATAGCCTTGAATTTTTGCTTCTTCAACAAAAGTTAAAATGCGATCGCTCTCAGAAAAGAAAGGTTCTCGATCGAGCGCAACATCTACTATTATATTGGTGTCTATCAGGATTTTCACAAGTTATGTTTCTCTTTTAAATATTCCCATTTTGCTTGTTTGTCTGGATCGTCAAAATCCAGCGTTTCCGGTACAGCATCTCGATCGAATAAACCTTGAAATGCCTTCACATTAGTTTTAAACTTTTTTTGAGGTGCTTCAGGTGCGATCGCATTTTCTGACGCGCTGGCTTGTTTAACCGTATCAGGTAGCTGCAAGACGATGATTTCTACATCTCCCGGCGGCATATTCACGGGTTCCACAACTACCAAGTTGCCAGTTGCATCGATTTTACCTCTAAGTTTGTATGCTTGCATGGTAATCTCCGATAACTATGTTTCTATTATAGGACATAATAACTTGCTTCATTACCAATCCTCTTCACCACCAATCTTAATGTCTCTGCTTTGAATCTGTTCTATAAAAGTTTTTAAACTGGGATTATCTGCGTAATGCTTCATCAAAACTTTATGCTTGCGATATGGTTTTGAAATTATTCGATAATATTCAGGATTTTTAGCCTTAGCGTCGATCGTAAAATTGTGTTTTTTCGCCAGTTCCCGATTTAACGTGTCGAGGCAGTTTGTAATTTTAGCTTTTCTACTGTCGGTATAATACAGTGGGAGGAACCAACACTCAATAGAGTCAACAGAAATTGCAAACACGATCCGCTGTTGATGTTTATCATAAAAATCCTCACCAATCGTATCTCTGAATTTTTCAATAACTTTTTCGATCGACTGCTGAGGAGTAAATTCATTACCATTTTCATCTCGCTTGGGAATATTATAATTAGAATTTTGGTAATCCAGCAAAACATCTGTATCTATTTGGATAATGATATAGTCATTATATTGAAATGATTCTCGAAAAATGTTTGACTTGCAATAATCAAAAACTAGAGTCCAACCGCCATAGTTTTTGTCTTTGTCTATTTCTGGTTGCAGCGATCTGATAACTAGATCGGATCTGTTGAAATATCCAGCTAAAATACTCTTAATAACAATCTGGTCAGTAAGTCCCTCTGTAATCAATCCAAACTTAATCATATTAAAAATTTTCAGGAAGTCCGCCGATATAGCCTCTCAAAAAAGCCTCTGATAATTTTACAGGTTCTTGTCCCTCCAGAGGTTTGGGTTTGAGAATACGTATAGCCTTAGTATGACCTAGTTGGCTGCGGTAGATCACAAACAGCCGCTGTTCCTCATCACCTAAATCCAAACCGTCCAAAACTGCCGGGTTGTGGGTTGTGAATATAACTTGTTTGTCGTGTTTTTTTGCTAATTCGACTAATTCTTGCATTAATCTGCGACACAATCTGGGGTTAAGAGAAGCATCAATGTTATCTATTGCAAAAAATTTAGGCGTGATATCGCTAATAAATAAAGCGAAGTAAAAAAGCAAGAATAAAAAGCCTTCATTAGAGCTTCTTTGGTCAAAGTAAGTTAAATCAGGATCTAAGTACCTATCTTTAATTTGGAGAAAATTTTGAATATTTGATAAATTTAGAGTAGCTTCAAAATCTTGAAACCAATCTATCAATTGCAGCTTTTTTTTGATTTCATTAAGCTGGTCTTGGTTATCATCTGAAGTCAAAAATTTTAAAAGTTTAAACAAACCTTCTCCATTAATTCCTAATGGTTGAACTTGACCTTCTTTTTCAAAAGTTCGTAAAGCTTGGTTTTCAGGAGAATAAATTATAAATTCATTAAGGTTAATTATCCTACTAAATGATTGTGAATCTTTGAGTAATCTTGATAACTCTGGTTCTGAGTATTTTGTTTCGTCTAATAAAATAGATCTGATTTTTTCCGATCCACCGTAGTTTTTAATAAGAACATTAATAGCTTTTCTTATAGAGGTCTCAATATCACCCATAAAGTTTTCACTAACCCACTTAGAATAGGTAGAATTATCATTTTGTAAAATACAACTGAATGGTTGGATTTCATTCCCTCTTAACTCAATCTTGATATCTTTAACCAAATTTTCAATTTCAAAAGCCGATCGCATAAATTGAGGTTCTGTCACTCTAATGCCGCGAGAAGCTAAAAACTCGTTATCCAGCTTGTCATCTGCCGCCGCAGAAGCAAGGGCGATCGCCTCTAGGATATTACTCTTGCCGCAGCCATTTTCACCGATCAATACAGTTACTCGTCCTAATTCTAGCTTTAGCTTTTGAATGGACTTATAATTTTCGATTCTGACTTCTCCAATCATAATTCAATCCCATATAATCTTAATGTACTCATTGTATCTCCGATCGCATGAATCTCAAAGAACGCTTGCACAGCCATCTGATTCAAATTGTACGCGATCGCAATCCATACCTCGCATCCCAAGGGCATTTTTATGCTCAGCAATACATCCGGGAACAGTTGGGACAGTGGGGAACTGTAGAAATTGACGATTTTTCCGTGCGCGGCCGAATTCATCACAATTTGATTTTGGATTTACCCCCCCTCAGTCCCCCCCTTGCTAAGGGGGGGAAGCAAGAAGAATCACCCCTTGCTAAAGGGGGGAAGCAAGAAAAGAAGCAAGAAAAGCCGATCGTAATTGGTGCTCATTACGATACTGTACCCGGATCGCCTGGGGCCGATGATAATGCTACTGGTGTTGCTGTTTTGCTGGAACTCGCAAGGGATATCGCATCTGGGCCGCTCAAATATCCAGTGCAATTAGTCGCCTTTGATATGGAAGAATACGGTTATTTGGGAAGCAGTCATCATGCAGCTAAATACAAGCAACAGCAAAAGTCAATCCGGTTAATGATTTCTTTGGAAATGTTGGGTTATTGCAACCATAATCCTAATTCTCAAAGCTATCCCGCTGGCTTGAAATATTTTTATCCCAATAGTGGCAATTTTATTGCTTTAATTGGCACTTTGCGGACGGTTCCCGATTTGATTAATTTGAGTGGCAAAATTCGCCAATCTGGTCAGCCCTGCGAGTGGCTGCCGGTGCCGAATCGAGGTTTAATTGTGCCGGATACTCGCCGCAGCGATCATGTTCCTTTTTGGGATAATGGTTATCCCGCTATCATGGTGACTGATACTGCTAATATGCGAAATCCGCATTATCATCGAGAAAGCGATAGGATTGAGACTTTGGATTTAGATTTTCTGGCTGGTGTTTGTCAGGGGTTAGTCAAGGGCATTCGACATCTATAAATTAACACGATCGAGCGCGTGCTAGTTGGATTGACCAGAAATTATGACTTTTATGACCCGAAGTTATGAATTTTATGAATTGACTTGAACAGAAGTTTGTTGAATACTTGTAAATTAATCAAGCAAAAATTTCAAAAAAAAGAGATATGAATCCTACTTTTCCCGATCGCACTCGCTGGCAATTTTGGATCGATCGCGGTGGCACTTTTACCGATATTGTCGCCAACAGCCCCGACGGTAAATTAGTCATTCACAAGCTGCTGTCGGAAAACCCGGAACGCTACACCGACGCCGCAGTTCAAGGAATTCGCGAGATTTTGAGAATTCCCGCCGGCGCAGCTATACCCGCCGCCGAAATTGAAGCGATTAAAATGGGGACGACGGTAGCGACAAATGCTTTGCTGGAACGAAAGGGCGATCGCACAATTCTGTTAATTACTAAAGGTTTCGGCGATGCGCTGAGAATTGGCTATCAAAACCGCCCGAATATTTTCGCGCGCCACATTGTTTTGCCCCAGATGCTGTACGATCGAGTTATTGAAGTTGCAGAACGCTACAGTGCTCAAGGTGAGGAGTTAACTGCTGTCAATCCCGAATTTATCCCGTCTTTGCAGCAAGCATACGATGAGGGAATTCGCAGTTGTGCGATCGTATTCATGCACGGCTACCGCTACTCGGAACACGAAAAAAAAGTTGCTAAAATAGCGAAAGAAATTGGCTTTACTCAAATTTCAGTATCTCACGAAGTCAGCCCGCTGATGAAATTAGTTTCGCGGGGAGATACTGCGGTTGTCGATGCTTATTTATCTCCGATTTTACGGCGTTATGTCGAACAAGTAACCAGTCAATTAATAGAGGCAGATTCCGGGAACGAGGGATTATTAATGCCCAATTCCCAATGCCCCAAATTAATGTTTATGCAATCGAATGGCGGCTTAGTGGAGGCGGCACAATTTCAAGGAAAAAACAGTATTTTATCTGGGCCTGCTGGGGGAATTGTCGGTGCAGTTCAAACGAGCAAAAAGGCAGGTTTTGATAAAATTATTACCTTTGATATGGGCGGAACTTCGACAGATGTTGCCCATTTTAACGGCGAATACGAACGCGAATTTGAGACGGAAATTGCTGGGGTGAGATTGCGATCGCCCGTGATGGCAATTCACACTGTAGCAGCCGGCGGCGGTTCAATTGTCTTTTTTGACGGGGCTCGCTACCGCGTCGGGCCGGAGTCTGCAGGGGCCAATCCTGGGCCTGCTTGCTATCGCAAAGGTGGCCCCTTGACGGTGACTGATTGCAATGTGATGTTGGGTAAAATTCAACCGGATTTTTTCCCGAAAGTATTTGGATTGAATGGAGATTTGCCGATCGCCCCTGACGTAGTAAAGCAAAAATTTGGGCAATTAGCGGGGGAAATTGGGGGCGAGAGGACGGCCGAAGAGGTGGCGGAGGGTTTTTTGGCGATCGCTGTGGAAAAGATGGCAAATGCTGTCAAAAAAATCTCGCTTCAGCGCGGTTACGATGTTTCGGAGTATACTTTGTGCTGTTTCGGCGGTGCGGGCGGCCAACACGCTTGTGCGATCGCCGATGCTTTGGGGATGAAACGGGTATTTATTCACCCTTATGCGGGTGTGTTGTCGGCTTACGGTATGGGTTTGGCTGATGTGCGGGCTATTCGCGAAAGGGCGATCGAGCAACAATTAAATACAGAATTATTATCTGATTTGCATTATATTTTAAGCGAATTGGAGGCTGAGGGAAAGAGGGAATTGAACCGCAGAGGCGCAGAGAACACAGAGAATGAGTCTGAGGTTTTAGTTGTTAGCAAGTTGCGCTTAAAATATCAGGGGAGTGACTCGGTTTTGGCGGTCAATTTTGCTGACAATATTGAAGCGATGCAGGCGGAATTTGAAGCAGCACACCGACAGCGTTACAGTTTTATTATGCCAGAAAAACCGCTGATTGTGGAAGCGGTTTCGGTGGAAGTTGTAGAAACAATGGATGTGCCAGAAGCATCCACAATTTCCCCCTCTTGTGGCACAGGCATCTTGCCTGTGCAACCAATTTCAACGGTGCAAATGTATGTGGGTGGCGGCTGGCGGGAAACGCCTGTTTATCAGAGAGACGATTTGCGATCGCACGACTGCATTAGCGGCCCTGCTATGATTGTTGAAGCTACGGGAACTAATGTTATTGAACCGGGCTGGGAAGCGGTATTAACAGAAAGAAACGATCTAATTTTGAACCGCAGATGGACGCAGATGGACGCAGATAATATCCGCATTCATTCGCGTTTATCTGCGGCTAAATCAGATCCAGTTTTGCTGGAAATTTTTAATAATTTGTTTCGGGCGATAGCGGAACAAATGGGCGTCACATTGCAAAACACAAGTTCCTCAGTCAACATCAAAGAACGTCTCGACTTTTCCTGTGCAATTTTCGACAAAAACGGGCAATTAGTTGCCAACGCGCCGCACATTCCCGTACATCTAGGCTCGATGAGCGAAAGCGTTGAAGCTTTAATTTTAGCACAAGGCAATGCGATTCAACCGGGCGATGTTTATGTTTCTAACAATCCCTACAACGGCGGCACGCATTTACCAGATATCACCGTTATTACTCCAGTATTCGATCGTGATTCCTCCCTTCCTTTGTTTTATGTTGCCTCGCGGGGACACCACGCCGACATCGGCGGCATTACTCCCGGTTCCATGCCTCCTAACAGTACAACAGTAACTGAAGAAGGTGTATTGCTTGACAATTTTCTGTTAGTAAGCAAGGGCAATTTTCGAGAAAAAAAATTACTAGAAATTCTGACAGCGGGGAATTTTCCTGTCCGCAATTCCCCTCAAAACATAGCCGATTTGCAAGCACAAATTGCTGCTAACAAGCGCGGCGCCGAAGAACTGCTCAAGATGGTAAAACATTATGGATTAGAGACGGTGCAAGCTTATATGGGCTTCGTACAAGACAATGCGGAAGAGTCGGTACGCAGGGTAATTGATGTTTTGCAAGATGGCGAGTTTACTTATCCGATGGATAGCGGCGGACAAATTAAGGTAGCGATTACAATTGACAAATCTGCGCGCAGTGCAAAAATAGATTTTACTGGCACTTCTGCTCAACAATTCAACAATTTTAATGCTCCCGCTGCGGTGTGCAAAGCCGCTGTTTTGTATGTTTTCCGCACGTTGGTAGATGACGATATTCCTCTAAATGCGGGCTGTTTGAAACCTCTCGAAATCATCAATCCCGAAGGCTGTATGCTGAATCCTCGCTATCCGGCGGCGGTAGTTGCCGGAAATGTGGAAACATCGCAGAATATTACCGATGCTTTGTATTGTGCGTTGGGAGTGATGGCTGCTTCTCAGGGAACTATGAATAATTTTACCTTTGGAAATCAGCGCTATCAATATTATGAAACTATTTGCGGCGGTTCGGGTGCTGGTGCAGATTTTGACGGCACTGATGCGGTTCAAACTCACATGACTAATTCGCGTTTAACTGATCCAGAAGTATTAGAATGGCGCTTCCCGGTGTTGTTGGAAAGTTTTGCAATTCGGGCTAATAGCGGGGGAAATGGATGTCATCGCGGCGGTAATGGAGTGGTACGCAGGGTACGGTTTCGGGAGGCGATGACGGCGGGAATTTTATCGGGGCGGCGGGTGATTTCTCCCTGCGGTTTGAATGGGGGTGAAGCGGGGAAAGTTGGACGGAATTATGTAGAGCGCGTTGATGGTAAAGTTGAGGAATTGGGGAGTACGGCGAGTGTGGAAATGCAGCCGGGGGATGTGTTCATCATTGAGACTCCTGGGGGTGGAGGATATGGTTTTCCTAGCGGGGTTCACCGTTGATAACCTTCATCTGCTGGTAAGTTTTGTTGATTGGCCGCTTGTCTGGAAATATAATTGCAGCGTTTATACTCTTGGTTGCCCGCACATTGCTTAATTCTAATAAACTCAACGTGGTGTTGCGAACAGAATTGGAGTAGTTGCTCCCACAAATCTACGTTAGCAGTAGGTTTCTGTTCGCTATTTTTCCAGTTATTAGCTTGCCAGCGCAACGCCCAATTGTTGGCCATAGCATCTACAAGGTAGCCGTTGTTATTATATAGCGTCACTTTACATCTTGTTTTGAGTGCTTTCAGGCCTTCAATTGCAGCAATAATATCCATACGATTGTTTGTAGTTAAGTGAAATCCGCCGGATCGTTCCTTGCGATGATTTTCATACAGCAAGACTGCCCCATATCCGCCAGCACCGCTCGCCGTAGTTATACCGCGAGTATAGATGCTAACTTGTTTCAAGTTGCTCATGCTTGTGGGACTCCTTCATGGAATATAAACATTTGGCGATATTATATAATTAATTGAATTAAGTATTAACATAATTTCAAACCTGTTGCACCCAATGTAGATCGTGTTGTAGAATCGGGCTGCACCAGCATTTATTCCCAAAACCGTTACAGAACAATTGTGCAAACACCTAATTTTTCAGAATTCAACCATCCTGTGGTCAAATCCCTGTTTCACCACAGCGATCAGGAATTATTGACTCTGTTTCAAAACCATCCCGATCAGGGTCGCTTCTTCACGGCGATTTTTTGCCGCTACGCTCAAATTGTACACTCCCTGATTCGCCATTCCGTGCGATCGCCCGTACAAGGCGATTACCTGTTTGCCCACACTTGGCTGCACATCTATCACGAACTCCGAGGCCTCGATTTGCGTCGCGAAATCCAAGAGTCTGATGGCGAAAATCTCAGTCTCCAAAACTGGCTGATTAATGTCACCGCAGTCTGCATAAATCAAGCTGAATTGCCCCCTGTTGAGTCGATTCACTACTCTTTGCAATCGGCGCCGCCTCCCCTGTGGTGTTACGTCAAACAAGCCTTAGAATTGTTAGCGCCGCTGCCGCGTTTAGTGGTGTTGATGGCTCAGACTTTCCGCTGGAGCGAAACTCGAATTGCAGCTTATTTACAAGCAGAAGGCGAAGCTATTTCGCCCGCTCAGGTAAAGGCTTTGCTGCAAAAAGGATATCAAACTTTAGAATCCAACTTGCCGGAGGATATTCGGGCTATTTATCTAGATGAAAATCTCGATTATCAAGAAGCACTTGTCTAGATATACACGATATAAATCCGCCCTTTCTAGTTGTACGGGCGGGTTTTACCCGAAATATTTGCTAGGACTAACAGCATCGTAAACCCGCCCTTTCGCGAGGAATAAGGAAAAAATGGCAGTTTATCAAGTTCGGTTGGTGAATGAGGCTCTCGCGCTCGATCGCACGATCGCAGTACCAGACGACCAGTATATCTTAGATATGGCAGAAGATGCCGGCATCCGCTTGCCGAATGGATGCAAGCAAGGAGAGTGTTCTGCTTGCGTTGTCAAACTGCTGAGCGGTGAAATCGACCAAAGCGAACAAAAGTTTTTGAAGCCGTCAGAATTGCAAGCTGGCTACGCTGTTACTTGTGTGGCTTACCCGCTTTCTGACTGCACTTTGTTAACTCATCAAGAACAAGTTTTATATCAAGCCGCCCTTTATTTTAAGTAATAGAAAATCAGTTTTTTACCATCTTTTATTCTAGCCTCGCTGGGCACGAAATTTCTTTGTAGAAGAGCGAATTATATTCGCCAGTCATATTATGTCCCGTCGATTACCCCTAATACGGTAGGGGCGGGTTAACAAAAAATATCTGCCCATAATTGACAATCTCAAAAACCCGCCCTTTTCATCGCGGTCACTCGATCGGACATGATCTCAAATCCTTATCAAACCAGATTTGGTGTCATGTAAGGTGCGTGACTTTCCAGCATCTCGCTGTTAATTGAGGAACTAGAAAGCCACGCACCCTAACGAGTATAGATAAACCCACCCTTATAAATTCAGCAATTGTAGAATCCGCTGAAGCGGAATTTCCGCGAAATCTAAGCGGTAATTGAGTTCGTAGGCTAGCTCGGCAACCGCTTTTTCCAAAATGTAAGCATCCAGCAAAACTTGTAGTTCCGGTATAGATTTGGGCAAGAAACTTGCATCGGCGGCAGTCGCCAAATAACTCTTGACAAAAGTTAGGCTGACCCAGCGGTGCCAAACGTTCGCCCACTGCTGCATCTCCGGGAGATTTTCAGGGCGAATCATGCCACTTTCTACTTCATTGCGGAGTGCCAAAGTAACAGCGTAACTTATAGATTGCAGCATTCCTGCAACATCTCGCAGGGGCGACCTCTTCATCCGCCGCTCGCTTAAGGGTCGATCGCGTTCTCCTCCGAAATCAATAATTACGAAGTCTTTGCCTGTATAAAGAACTTGCCCGAAATGAAAGTCCCCGTGACACCGAATTCTATCGGCGGTGATTCTCAAGTTCAAAATAGACTTGAAACGTTCCATGATCAGCTCTTCGCGGTTGAGGAGCTTTTGCGCCGATTTTTGTATTTCTGGCGGCAGTTTGGACAGCCGTTTTTTCAGCTCCAGCAAAGTTCTTCCTGCCAGATTTCTCATGTATTGATAGATGGAACGCTGGTAAAACGAGGTAAAGCTTTCTGGGGCAAAAGCGGGATTTTCTATGTCAGAAGCTAAAGCGAGGTGAAGTTCGGCTGTCCGCTGACCTAAAAGTTCGGCTGATGCTAAGTAAGAGCCGATGAGTTCGCGAGCTAATGCCGGAATTTCTAGGGATAAATCGGCTACTAGCGAGTTTTGCTGCCGCTGGGTTTGTCCGGTCAAAGCGTTCGGCAAATAATTTTCGGGGGCAGTAGATAAATTCTCGCCGGAATGCTTTGCTTCTACTGTCATTACTTGCTCGAAATAGTCGCGCAGCGTGTCTAATGTATAAGACCAAGCATCTACGCTGTCGGGGATTAATTTTTGTAGGATTCCGACTGTAAGGACTTGTTTTGCTGGTGTGTGATATTCCAATGCTCCGGCAATTGGAGCGTAGTGTTGGATCGAGTTGCGCTCTGTTAAAAAGCGTCCGATTTCTAATTCGGGGTTGATTCCTTCCTCGATTTTTCGCAATATTTTCAGGACGAAGCGGTCGCCGTAACCTGCGGATGTATTGCTTTGTTCTTTTTTGAACAGGTGAGGTTCGAGCTGCGCTAACTCTTCTTCTGATTTGAATGCACGGTCGGCAATTCCTAGCAGTTGACCTGCAACACCTCTGTAACTGCGAGAATTGGCGATCGCTCCCAGCAGCGCGCTCAGAAAACCTTTCTCCCCAGCAGCATCAAATAGTACCCCGATTTCCTTTTTGGTTTCTGGGAAGTGCAGGCGCGCGATCGCCCGATCGTCCACATCGCCTTTAATCTCTTCCCAACCTAAAGGCAAAACGTAAGTTTCCGGCATACCTTCAGTATAATTCAACTGCAAGAACAGAATGTAAACTTGAGATTGCTCCCCCGCACTATCTTTACATTCAACCGATACAATCTCACTTATTTCTAAAGATTGAATTGTCCGATCCGTACCGCTAAACCAGCGATTGCGCCGCAAGTATCCCGGCAAAATATTAAGCAGCATATCGCTTAACTGAGTTGTAGCGAAAGCAGTTTTCCAATTGCCTATCACCGCCAAAGTAGGCAAGTCTGTGGGAACACCGTGCAGCGAAAAATCTTCGTGTTTAACAGTAAGAGTAAACCAGTAAAACGTGTGAGGACTCAAGCTCAAAAAGTAAGGAGCCTCGCCAACAGCAGGAAACTCCGTGCGGCCGAAAATCTCCACCGGAACAGCACCTTTAAAGGGCGAAAGGTCTAATTCTGCCGTCTGGACGAAGCGTGACAAATTAGCCACTACGAGGATGTGTTCGTCTTGATAAGTGCGTACAAAAGCTAAAACTTTGCGGTTTTCCGGGTACAGAAACTCGCAAGTTCCGCGGCCGAATGCTTGGAAGCGCTGCCTAATTGCAATCAGGCGTTTCATCCACCACCACAGAGAACTCGGATTCGCCCGCTGCGCGTCCACGTTAACAGATTCGTAGTGATATTCAGGGTCAACAATTGGCGGTGCGTAAAGCCGCTGCGGGTTGGCGCGACTAAAACCGGCATTGCGATCGCCACTCCACTGCATCGGAGTTCTCACCCCATTGCGATCGCCCAAATAGATATTGTCTCCCATGCCAATTTCATCGCCGTAGTAAAGCACCGGCGTACCCGGAAGAGACAGCAGCAAAGCATTCATCAACTCGATACGGCGGCGGTTATTTCCCATCAAAGGAGCCAAACGGCGGCGGATGCCCAAATTAATTCTCGCCTGAGTGTCTTGAGCGTAAACCCGATACATATAATCTCGGTCTTCATCACTCACCATTTCCAGCGTCAATTCATCATGATTCCGCAAAAATAATGCCCACTGACAATTATTGGGAATATGCGGAGTTTGCTGGAGAATGTCGCTAATTGGGAAGCTATCTTCCATATGCAAAGCCATAAATAAACGCGGCATCAGTGGAAAATGAAAGTTCATGTGACATTCATCCCCAGCAGCGTAATATTCAACTGCATCCTCCGGCCACTGATTCGCCTCAGCCAGCAGCATCCGGTTCGGGAATTTCTCATCTACGTGCTTCCGCAATTGCTTCAGGAATACGTGAGTTTCTGGCAGGTTTTCGCAATTAGTACCTTCGCGCTCGTACAGGTAAGGCACCGCATCCATCCGCAGTCCGTCTACTCCCAGTGCCAACCAGAAATCTACCACATCTAAGATGGCTTGGCGGACGGCAGGATTGTCGTAATTCAAATCCGGTTGGTGGGAATAAAAACGGTGCCAGTAATAAGCTTTTGCTACCGCATCCCAAGCCCAATTAGATGTTTCAAAATCTTGGAAAATAATCCGAGCATCTTGATATTTTTCCGGCGTGTCGCTCCACACATAAAAATCTCTTTCGTTACTGCCTTTCGGGGCGCGGCGCGCTCGCTGAAACCAAGCGTGCTGGTCAGAAGTGTGGTTGACAATTAACTCAATAATGACTCGAATCCCCCGCTGGTGCGCTGCTTCTAAAAGGTCTTTAAAATCCTCTAATGTGCCGTAAATTGGGTTGACGGTGGTATAGTGAGATGTATCGTAGCCGTCGTCTCGGAGCGGCGAGGGAAAAAATGGCAGTACCCAAATTGCTGTTACTCCCAAGTTTTGCAGGTAATCCAGTTTTTCTGTCAGTCCTCTAAAGTCGCCGATGCCGTCTGCATTGCTGTCGGCAAAAGCCCGAACTGGTACTTCGTAAATAATTGCGTCTTTGAACCACAAGGGGTCGTCATTTAACATTGAGTTTGGCATGATTTGTAGCGATGATTGGTAATTAGTAATTTGTACTTAAAATTTGGTAATTGGGATGTGTTAGTTCCCATCCAAACTGATAAATCATAACTTATAATTGGGTCGCTATTCCTCATGCCAGCGGCAGACTTTTAATCGTAATTTATTAACGCAAAACTTATAATTTCTTAACTATAAAGTCTCAACAATCTGTTTTGCTATTTCGGATACAGTTCACAATCCGGGTACTGTGCTAGCTACCGATGCGCGGTGCCCACCCTACATACTCTCGCTCTCTCCCGTTCTTCTCCTCTGGGGCTGGCGTCAAAGGTGCGGTATTTACTACCTGCCGGACGGTTGCCACGACATTACAGTATCTTGACGTTTCTTACTAATTTTCGTTACATTAGTTTACATAAAGCAACAAAACTTAAGGAACAAGCAAATATGGCTATTGTAATCTCTCTTTTAATCGTCGGTTGGGTCGCAGCAGCATTAATTGGCACTCAAGCATATTTCCTGGGCGAACAGTCAAAGCCCATCCACGAGCGGAATTGGAACGATGAGTCTTTTGAACAACTGGCAAAATCAGTGACGGGAACAGAAGTTGACTACCGCGTTCGCGTTCCTGCCTACAGCATGGATGCCTATGGCAGCCGCACGATGAGCAATTCGTAATATTAAGTAGCAGGCTTGACTATTTTCAAGAACAGGCAAGATGCCTGTTGCACAAGCAGATTTATTTTTTGTGCAACAGGCATCTTGCCTGTTCTTAATTTTTGAATTACAGGCAAGATGCCTGTTCCACAAGCAGATTAATTTTTGTGAAACAGGCCATAAATAATTATCGAAGTGTAATCGGCAAAATTCTCACCCTAGAGCGCGTTTCATCCACAGAAATGAACGCCCCCGACTCAATTTGTGGCTCAAATTGATGGAACACTTCCACAATCAAACTCTCTATATTAGCAGGCAGCACGTCTTGAATACGGACTTGAATGACACTGGGAGCATCAGCTTGGGTTGCGGCCAGCAGTGCGCCAAAATCTAAATCATGAGTGAATACGGCATAGTCATTTACTCGCGCCCACTCCATAATAACGCGATCGGTGGCACGAGGATCGCCGACTGTAGACCAATGAAGAGACTCTATTCCGTATTTAGTAAATACGACAGTCCATTCAGGTGACAGGTTCATATCAATCAAAATTTTCACGCTATTTTGAGAGGAATTTCTACTTCTTCAACTCGCCACGCTGCATAGGCAAGTGCTTCATATATATCTGCTTCTTCCAGGTAGGGATAAGCCTGCAAAATGCCTGACGGTAAGTGTCCCGATGCCATCAGTCCGACTATAGTACCCACAGTGACTCGCAAGCCGCGAATGCAGGGTTTTCCTCCCATTACTTCTGGATTCAGAGTGATTCTAGTTAGTTGTTTCATGATTTTAAACTACCAGGCTTTCTGGGACAAAAGAAGATTAATTTTTGGTGGAACAGGCATCTTGCCTGTTCCTAACTATTCGGTAACTACAAACTGTTACCTGTCAGCGCTGGGCGAGACTCTTTTTTGCGAAATTGCAAAGTGTTATTTTCGCAGTCGATCGCAATTGTATCACCCTCCACAAACGCATTTTCCAGAATCTTGTTAGCCAGCGGGTTTTCCAGCTCCCGCTGGATAGCGCGTTTCAAGGGACGAGCGCCGTAAACCGGGTCGTAACCAACATCTGTGATATGGTTTTTCGCCGCATCCGACAGTTCCAAAGTAATTTTTTGCTCGGCCAACAAACGCTCGATCCGCTTCACTTGAATGCTGACAATTTGCCGCAATTCGACCTTGCTCAAAGTGTGGAACAAAATTATCTCGTCCACCCGATTGAGAAATTCGGGCCGGAAGTGCGATCGCAGCGCTGTCATCACCCGTTTTAACATCTGTTCGTACTCTTGGTCTGTCTCCCGGTCTTGAGTCAATAAATTTTCATTTTCGCTCTTGTTTTCAGTCTTGTTTTCACTCTTACTTACACTATCAACCTCAACTCGCTGGGCCGACACCTCAACAGTACCATCGGCAGCCACTTTATAATCTGTCTTTTGACTTGACAAATCTTTCGTTTCCTGCTTCCGGCTAGCAGGTTTTTTGACGGTTTTTTCCTTCTTAGTAAACACGTCTAAAATGTGATCGCTGCCGATATTGCTAGTCATCACAATTACAGTATTTCTAAAGTCAACCACTCGACCTTGAGAATCGGTAATTCTGCCGTCATCCAACACTTGCAGCAAAATGTTAAATACGTCCGGGTGCGCTTTTTCCACTTCGTCAAACAGCACTACCGAATAAGGATGTCTCCGCACTGCTTCGGAAAGTTGTCCCCCTTCATCGTAACCGACATATCCGGGAGGAGCTCCTACCAACCGAGAAACGCTGTGTTTCTCCATGTATTCCGACATATCGATGCGGACGATCGCATCATCGCTGTCAAACAAAAACTCCGCCAACGCCCGCGCTAACTCAGTTTTTCCCACGCCTGTCGGGCCCATAAACAAGAAAGAGCCGATCGGCCTGCCGGGGTCTTTCATCCCCGCCCTAGCGCGCCGAATTGCCGCCGCCACGGCTGTTACAGCTTCCTCTTGACCGATGACTTTTTGGTGCAAGTGTTTTTCCAATTGCAGCAATTTTTGGCGTTCTGATTCCAACAATCGGTTAACCGGAATGCCCGTCCATTTAGCGACAATTTCCGCAATATCGCCCTCAGTAACTTTTTCGCGCAGCAGGGAAGAACCTTGAGCTTGCTGTTTCAAAAGTTCCGCTTCTTTCGCTTCGCGATCGCGCACCGCCGTTTCCAACTTGCCGTACTTTAACTGGGCGGCTTTATTCAAATCGTAAGCCCTTTCTGCTTGTTCGATTTGGACTCGCAGTTGGTCTTCTTCTGCTTTCAATTTATTGATTGCATCCAACAACTGCTTTTCGCCCAACCACTGAGAGGACAATTTTTCCTGCTTAACTTTTAAAATGTCAATCTCAGATGTGATGCGTTCGACGCGGAAGCCGAGCCCAGGGGCTAGAGCTCCTTTTCCTTCGCCTTCGATCGACAATTTTTCCATTTCCAACTGCATCACCCGGCGGTCGATTCCTTCCAATTCCACAGGTTTAGAGGTAATCTCCATTTTCAAGTGGGCGGCCGCTTCATCTACCAGGTCGATCGCCTTGTCCGGCAAAAAGCGATCGGAAATATAGCGAAAAGACAGAGTTGCAGCAGCTACCAGGGCCGAATCAGTAATTTTTACCCCGTGGTGGCGTTCGTAACGGTCTTTCAATCCGCGCAAAATCGAAACAGTATCTTCAACGCTGGGTTCGCCGACAAATACTTGTTGAAAGCGGCGTTCCAGGGCTGGATCTTTTTCAATATTCTTGCGGAATTCGTCGAGAGTTGTAGCGCCGATGCAGCGCAATTCGCCTCTCGCCAACATGGGTTTCAACAAATTTCCCGCATCCATTCCCGAACCGGAACTGCCGCCGCCACCAGTCCCGACAACCGTGTGCAATTCGTCAATAAATAGGACAATTTGCCCGTCGGAATCGATGACTTCCCGCAGGACTGATCGCAATCGTTCTTCAAATTCGCCCCGGAATTTTGCCCCAGCAATTAAACTGCCCATGTCAAGGCTAAATAGCTGGCGATTTTTCAAAGATTCCGGTACGTCGCCGTTGACAATTCGCTGGGCTAAACCTTCGGCGATCGCAGTTTTTCCGACTCCGGGATCGCCAATTAACACCGGATTGTTTTTTTGGCGGCGGGAAAGAACTTGTACCACGCGGCGGATTTCCTCGTCGCGGCCGATTACTGGGTCGAGTTTGCCGGCTTTGGCGGCTTCTGTCAAATCGCGGCCGTATTTGCTGAGGGCCTCGGAGTTAGCTTCGCCATCTTGATCTTGCGCTTTAGCGTTGCTGCGGCTGCCTTTCCCCGTTTCGGATTTTTTTTCTTGGGCTTTAGCAGTGGCGCGGAAAGATTTAATGGCTTCTTCGAGTTTTGGTCGATCGAGTGTACCGGCTGGGGGTTTGCGATCGTAACCGGGGCGACCAGGCGGGCCGTCGCCTTTTGTCAGCAACCTGCGGCCGACTCGTTCGTCTTCTACTAAGCCAATTAATAAATGTTCAACGGCGATAAAATTATCTTGCCAAGTCGCCCTGGTGGCCTCGGCAACATCTAACATCACTTCTAAGCCGCGACCGAGATATAGTTGGTCAGCGTTGGCAACTCTGGGCTGTCGTTTGGCAAAAGCATCTAACTGCTGGGCCAAGCGGGTGGCATCTACCCCAGCCAAGCTGAGAATGGTGTTTGCTGTCGCGAGCTGTTCGAGAAGGGCGATGGCTAAATGTTCAACCTCTAGCTGCTGATTGGCAAAGCGGCGGGCTACATCCTGGGATTTGACAATGGCTTCCCAGGCTTGATCTGTAAATTTGCTAGGGTCTGTTGGCTGCACGTTGGTTCCTCGCAATCAAGGGGATTCCTGTTGTTATCCGTTAATACATCGTCTCACAACCATCATAATCTTTAAACAGGATTATGAATTTATGAGTGCGGTTAACTAGGGCGGAAGTTGTGAAATAATTGACAAGATTGAAAAAGCTTACAGTCCGTAATCCACCCCGAAATTTGCTGCGGTGAGACTCACATCTTGCGCCATTCTCCAGAACGGGCAAGATGCCCGTTCCACAAAAGATAAATTTTCTTGTGGAACAGGCCGAAAAGCCTGTTCATAAAAGGCTAACTGACAATGGTGCAACATATGAGTTCAGACAGACTAGGGCGATTTCCTTCGGGATAGGTTCGCTGGCCGTACTTATAAAAATATTGCCACAAACAAGATTTTTTATCGGCTGAGATATATGCTATTTCCCACTTACCAATTTTTAGTATTTTTCCTAATTATTTTTAGCGCGATCGTCTCTGTGAAACCCCAAGTCGATTTGTATAAAATTGTCTTGTTAGTTTCCAGTTTATTATTTTATTCCTTTTGGAGTTTTGACTTTCTCTTGCTCCTGATTTTCTCTACAGTCTACAATTATATCATTCTCCGGGTGCTCTGCAAGAGTAAATATAAAAAATTTGCTTTAATCTCCGGTCTAATTTTCAACATTGGCTATCTCGGCATCTTTAAATATTACAACTTCTTTGTAACTTCCTTATTTGAGGTACTGAATCAGCTACAAATTCCCGCCGACTTTCCAGTTTTGCAAATAATCGCCCCCGTCGGCGTGTCTTTCTACACTTTTAGAATAATTTCCCATTTAATCGACTGCTACCAGCAAAAAATCCCTTGTCCGAATTTTGTAGACTATGCCGCCTACATTACCTATTTTCCGCAAATTGCCTCCGGGCCAATCTCGCGAGCTCGCGAATTTTACTGGCAGCTAAATTCACCGGAAAAATACGACTATAAAATTGAAGAAGTTATAGTTTTGATTTTGTCTGGACTCTTCAAAAAATATACTTTATCGAGCTTTTTGTTTAACTTCACTGACTTGCCATTCAAAGTCCCGCAGCAGTACAGCAGCATCGATTTAATCCTCGCGGCAATTTCCTATTCCTGTTTGATTTACGTAGATTTCAGCGGCTACTCGGATTTAGCCAACGGCATCTCCTGTTTGCTGGGTTTCAAACCCATTGCTAACTTTAATATGCCATACCGATCGCTCAGCCTGCAAGAATTTTGGAAAAGGTGGCACATCAGTCTTTCAGAGTGGCTGAGGGATTACGTTTACTTTCCCTTTGGTGGTAACAAATACGGCAAGTTGAGGAAGTACGTAAATTTACTGATGACAATGGCGATCGGTGGATTGTGGCACGGCGCAGGTTTAAACTTTATTTTCTGGGGAGCAATTCACGGTTTAGGATTAATTGTCAACCATTTATGTAAAGATATCCCCCAAGCTATCCACTTTAAATTAGACTATGCCTTTCCCAGATTTGCTAAATTTTGCAGTTGGTTGTTAACATTTAGTTTTGTTACTTGTAGCTGGGTATTTTTTGGCACTCCCAACTGGGAAACGGCGGTGAGCTTTTTTGAAGGAATTATCCATCCTGTCGTCGCAACTTTTCAATTTAACTTCTGGCAATTGTATTTAGTAATTGCAGTCATTGGCGCGATCAACTTGTGGGGCGATCGCATCTCCCAACTATTGCAAACCGTATTGTCATTAAAAAACATTTTCTTCCGAGTTGTCTTAGTTTCGCTGCTCGTGTATACTATCTTGATGTTGGGGCCTAGTACCGTTCCGCCTTTTATTTACTTTAATTTCTAAGAAATATGAAAGACCGGGAAATTTTACTGATTGTTACTTCTGTAATTCTCACTTTAATCTTTTCAAACTTATCATTATTTCTCAAAAGCTTTGCTTCAACTCCTTTCGCAAGTCCAGAAATTAAACAAGCCGCGCGCCAGATCGAAATAGACGGTTTCCGAAAATCCGAACAAGATTTTTGGAGCAAAATTAAAGATATTAACTTCGATAGCCTCCCCAAAGAATCAGAACTTCCTCCTGTCCAAACCGAAACGAAAACTGCCGTTCAACCCCCTCAGCCTGCCACTGCTAAAAAACCAACTCAAGGGAAAAAAACAACCCCAGCTAAACCCAAACTGACCATACCTTATCGCAGATTTTTATTTATTGGAGATTCCGTAATGTTCGACTTAGGAATTCAACTCCAGTACACTCTTAAGAAAAAATACAATATCGCCGATACGAAAATTGACTACAAGGTCTCGACCGGATTAAATCGGATAGATTATTATGATTGGTATGCCAGAAGTCGCCAAACAATTAATAATTACCAGCCGGATGTAGTGATAGTTTTGTTTGGAGCCAATGACCGTCAAAATATTATAGATTCTCAAGGAAAAGCCCGGGCTGTTATGAGCAAAGAATGGCAAAAAGCTTATCAAGAAAGAGTTGAAAAATATGCCAATTTACTGGATTCGTCATCCGTGAGAAAAGTGTATTGGGTCGGTCAATCGATGCCCAACAAATCTTCCTATCTCAAAGCTTTTCCCATCATGAACAATATTTATAAGACTGCCAGTAAATCTTCATCAAAAATCGAATTTATTTCTACTTGGGAGACATTTGGACAAGGCGGAAAATTTGTTCCAGTAGTTGCTAATAAATCGGGTAAGCGAGGCTATGTAAAAAATAATGACGGCTTGCACTTTACCTCCCACGGAGCTCAAATTATCAGCGACTTAATCGTTGACAAAATGGTGAGCGACAAAATCTTAAAAGCTCCGACCAAGAAATGACGAGAGTAGGTTGGTTTTTGTGACTCAACTCAACCAAATTTTTTGACATTTCACCGATTAATGCAAGATAATATATTTAGTTTGGGACGCACATTGGTCTCGATCAACTAGGTTTATAGGGAAAATCTAGGATTGAGTTATAATAAATTTACTCATGAAACCGGGTTTATAACTCCCTATGCGTCCAGGACTAATATTGACAAAAAGCCACAGTAAATGTAATGCTGAATTCAGCATCCAACAACGGCCTCCATATCTAGCAATTGTCATGGCGACAAATTATGACGAGCAATATGTGGAAACTCGATCGCACTAACATCCCTGAGTCAATGGGGTGCAGTGGCACAGCGCTAATCTTCACTCTCACTAAATATACTCAACCTTGGCAAAGAATAAACCTAGTTGAAAAAATCCTGCAACAGTGCGGCATCGAGCCTTTTGCTGAAGTTTTGGGCGTACCCAACAGCGGAATATTCAGAGAAAATATACCGGAATCCGTCAGAAAACCGCATCCGAATTTGCTGTTTCGCGCTTTGGCAATTCAAGCATTGGGGAAGGTGCGAGAGGGGCTGATATCAAGTGAGAGAACGGCTAGAGCAAGTAATTTTAGCAAAAATCTGCTGGCGGCGTTAGAACAGGAAGCACGAGGGGGCTCGACTCCTTTAATTCGGTGGTCTGCGGCTGTTAGTATTAAGTCAATGTGGTTGGATGAAGTAGGGCAACAACAAGGCAAGGAAGGTGCTGTCAATTCCACAATCAATGCAGGGGAAATTGAGCGGCTGGTTGTAGAAGAGCAAATTCAACTATTAGCAAGCAACAAATTTGCTTTGGACGACAGCCGCAGACATGACAGCGGTAAGGAATATGAGAATTGTCTCGATTTTTGGGTGTACGGCCCTAGCTGGCTGCTGCCGAGCCTGCCAATGGATTGCGAGGAATATCTGTTTTGGATCGATCGAGTATTTGCTGCGATCGCACTTAGGGATTCCTACAAATTGAATGCCGAAAACGATGCAGCAGTAACAAACTTTTTGGAAGTTGCGGAAAATAATTTTAATGACTTAGAATTCTCCAAAATACTTGCCAAAATTTTTGATTTCCTGCACCACCCGGAAGCGAAAGTCAAAAATCTAGCTGCCATTATTTTAGCACCCTACAAAGACAAGCTGGAGCAAAAATCGGCGCAGATTCTGACAGCGATCCTATATAAATTTCAGGTAAAATATAAGCCTTTACAATCCCTGACTCTTCCCGAAATTGAGGAGTACAAAGCGTCACTGTATTTCGGTAAAATGGAAATTGACGACTTGTATTGTGAGGCTTTGGCGCTGTGCGGCGATCGGGATGTCGAACTCGCAAGTTTGTTGTCAGCTAAACAGAGGGAATACCAAAATACTGTAGATGAGCAGATCAACAATCTCAGCAAGTTAGTTAAGTCGATCGTAGATTGCCAGAGCTTGTTAGATGCAAATAGGGAACTTTTGTATTTAACTATAGAGCGGCTGCAAAAATGGGATTACACCCTAGGTCATAAACTGTCTGTGCACCGCAAGAAACTCCAAAATCTCAGTTTTGACAAAAGCACATCCGAGCAGTGCATAAACCTCGACAACGAGCTAAATTCTCTCAGAGATTCTTTGCAATATACTTTGTATGAAGTCACATCCAAAATTAACAGCCTAATTAGAGATTTAGAACTTTCTGTGTCTAAAAATCACAAGACTGCAACAGATATCTTTAAATGGACATGGGTATTGTTCGGGGTGTGGTTTTCAGTAGGGCTGCTCTTGTATTTATCGGATTCAGTGATTAACTCGCTGTTTACCGTCAGCTACACAAGCGAATTTCTAGTTTGTTGGAATATTTTATTTAGTGTAATGCTGGTATTTTTGTTAGTATTAGCTATATTTTTTTCGGCGATCGCTGCTTTAGACAAGCGCCGAGAATCTAAATTAATTCCTAAATTTGATAGCTTAAGCCAAATAGGGAGCAGTTTTTCTGTGTTGTGGCAAAAAATATATTTGCAGCAGTTTGTACCGTCGGTGCGATCGCATTAAAAGTGTTAAAAACCCCCTAAATCCCCTCAGTAGGGTGCGTCAGAGAAAGAGTTTCAACTTAACTCAAAAAAATTGTTTCTGACGCACCCTACCAGGACTAGAGGACGAACTCTAAGATGCGGTTGTTGCTGCTACTTTCTGAGTGTTGCTACCTTGATTTTCCAGTTGAATTAATTCAACTTTATATCCATCTGGGTCTTGCACAAAAGCGATGACTGTTGAACCGTGCTTCATCGGGCCGGGTTCGCGACTAACTTTACCGCCACGAGCTTTAATTTCTTCGCAAGTACCGTAAATGTCGTCAACGCCGATCGCAATATGACCGTAAGCATCCCCTAAATTGTACTGTTCGACGCCCCAGTTGTATGTTAATTCCAAAACTGTAGTGTCGGATTCATCGCCGTAGCCCACAAAAGCCAGAGTAAATTTACCGTCTGGATAGTCCTTTTTTCGCAGTAATTTCATGCCCAGAACCTCGGTGTAAAATTTGAGGGATTCTTCCAGGTTGCCGACTCGGAGCATCGTGTGTAGTAGTTGCATTTAGCTCACTCCAAATTTTTTAAGCTTTCATCTATTTTAGCGATTTCTTGCTGAAAAAACTCGCGCCTCAACCGTCGCAATTGCCGCAGGTTGACAACTGTCTATTTGATTTAGCTTTGTACTTCCACCACACCCCGAAACATATTCATGCCGCAAGTAAATAGGTATCGTCCAGGTTTTTGAGGGGTGAATTCAACAGCCGTTACCTGATTTAGAGGCAATTCTCGCACAATGTGAAAATCTGGTAACAACACTTTTTCAAGACAACTGTTGGGGTCGCGCCTCAAGAAATTGAGCCTGACTAATTGACCTGCTTTCACAACTACAGTGGCAGGCTCATAACCCCCGTCTACAGTAATATTCAACTCTTGTATACCCTGAATAGATTCAGCTTGCTGCCCTTTAGATTTACTGAACAAAAACCACCACAATTCTAAACCTATTAATGTCAAACCACCTATTGTGACGCCAACTTTTAAACCTAGTGGCTGTTCAATGCTGCGGAATTGAGTCGTTGAAGTAGAATGCTGGACGGACATTTCTGAAGCTTGAACTCCCGATGCAATTCCCATCACAAGTCCTAAACTCGCGAGACTTCCCGAAATTTGACGATGGTGTAACATTTTTCTCATTCCTCCAAATTTATGCACTAGATTTGGCTTGAAAATTCCGCAAGCGCAAAGCATTAGTAACTACAGAGACTGAACTGAAAGCCATTGCTGCACCGGCGATAATTGGATTTAGCAGCCAGCCAAAAATGGGGTACAAAATGCCCGCCGCGATCGGGATTCCAGCGATGTTGTAAATAAACGCAAAAAACAGATTTTCGCGGATGTTCCGCATGGTGGCGCGGGAAAGTTTAATTGCTGTAACTATGCCTTGCAAATCGCCTGAAATTAAGGTAATGTCGCTGGCGGCGATCGCCACATCGGTGCCGGTGCCGATCGCAATTCCCACGTCAGAAGCGGCCAAAGCTGGTGCATCGTTAATCCCGTCTCCCACCATCGCGACAATTTTTCCTCCCCGTTGCAGGGCTTGAATTTGAGCTGCTTTTTGGTCGGGTCTAACTTCGGCAAAAACGCGAGTAATGCCCACGGATTGGGCGATCGACTCCGCCGTCGCGCGATTATCTCCAGTCAGCATCGCCACCTCCAAACCGAGTTTTTGAAGCGCTTTCACCGCCTGCGCTGACGACGGTTTGAGAGCATCCGCAATGCCCAGAATTGCCTCTATTTTGCCTTCTACAGCCATCCAAACAACCGTTTTGCTCGCAGCTTCCAAAGCTCTCGCGCGCAGTTCCAGATATTCAGTATCGCAGCCTAGTTCCTGCATCCACCTCAGCGTTCCCAGGGCGATCGACTTTCCGCCTACAACCCCGCGAACACCACTCCCCGCGATCGCCTCAAAATCCTTAACATCCGTCAAATTCACCTCTTGAGATTGAGCATACCTCACAACAGCTTCCCCCAAAGGATGCTCCGAATTTCGCTCTACAGACGCCGCCAATTGCAGCAACTTTAACTCATTGCTATTCGCCGTTCCTTTAATTGTCACAAAATCAGTTACAGTCGGCTTGCCTTCAGTAAGAGTTCCTGTTTTATCTAATACGATAATTTGGATTTTATGAGCCAATTCTAAACTCTCGGCTCCTTTAATTAAAATCCCATTTTCTGCACCTTTCCCAGTTCCCACCATCACAGCAGTCGGAGTCGCCAAACCCAAAGCGCAGGGACAGGCAATAATCAGCACTTCCACCATTGTCACTGTGGCTAGAGTGAAGTTTCCCGTCGCGTTAAACCAGATAATGAAAGTAGCTAAAGCGACGGCAATTACTACAGGAACAAACCAACCAGTCACTTGGTCTGCTAACTTTTGGATCGGTGCTTTTGACCCCTGTGCGTCCTGCACCATCTTGACAATTTGAGCTAAAAATGTATCTTTGCCAACTCTTGTCGCCCGAAACTTGAAACTGCCAGTTTTATTAATTGTGGCTCCGATAACTTCGTCGCCAAGCTGCTTTTTGACAGCCAAACTTTCTCCCGTAACCATTGCTTCGTCTACCGTCGAAGCCCCCTCAATTACCTCTCCATCTACGGGGATTTGCTCTCCCGGCCGCACCTGCACGATGTCGCCAATTTCCACTTGGGCGATCGGCACTTCCAACTCTTCCCCGTTGCGAATTATTCGAGCAGTTTTTGCTTGCAAACCCATGAGTTTGCGAATGGCTTCGGAAGTCTCTCCCTTCGCCCGATTTTCTATGGTTTTCCCCAACAAAATTAAGGCAATAACGCTGGCGGCAACTTCGTAGTAAACGCCAGAATTTAAACCTTGGGCTGTGAATAAACCTGGGAAAAATGTCACAAATACAGAATAAAAGTAAGCAGCACTTGTACCCAAGGCAATCAGAGTATCCATTGTTGCTACCCGCCGTTTTAGGGATTTCCAAGCTCCCACATAAAACGATTTCCCGCACCAAAATTGTACGGGTGATGTCAGCACTAATTGCAGCCAATAATTGTGCAGCCATGCGGGAATAAATGGCAGGTGCAAGCCGGTCATCGCTGGAATAGAACCCACCACTAGCAGGATGCTGATGATACCTGCTGTCCAGAGTTTTCGCTGCAAGGTTTGAGATTCCGATTTGCGATCGGCTTGTTCGGAATCATCCTCTGGCGCCGCCATTTCTGGAAGCGGCAAAGCTTCGTATCCCGCATCATCAACAGCAGATTGAATTGTTTCTAAGTCGGTTTGCTTGGAGTCGTATTGGATGGTTGCTTGTTCCATCCCAAAATTGACATGACACTCAATTACGCCGGGAACAGATTGGATTGCTTGTTCGACAGAGGCAGCACAAGAAGCACAACTCATGCCCCGCAATTTAAGTGTGAGATTGTCCATAGATGCCCTCCTAACTTATAAAGTTACCTTCTGTCTTCAAATGACCGAAAGCCCCCGGATTCATCCGTCCAGAAATAAAAAACCTGTATCCGAGAAAATTGCCCCCCGAATTTATCCGTAGGGTCAATGCTTCAATCTAAAATCTAAAATCTAAAATCGATTGACCTCGCCTAAAAACGGATAACGTGCGACGTACTCCTGTCGTGGAGAATCAAAAATTTTAGACTCTTGTTAAATCTCCCAGATTCAAAGCTGCAAGTAAATCTCAAATCTCAAATCTCAAATCTAAAATTGACTTGTTGGATAGCCAGCAGATGCGATCGCTTTCCTAACTTCACTTTCCGACTTAGCGGTGTGAATCGTGACCAATTTTGTCTTGAGATCCGCCTCAACGGTTGAGGCTGAGTCAATGGCTTGGACTGCTTTTGTGATTGTAGTCGCACAAGCAGAACAAGCCATCTTAGGCACTTTTAGCTGTAATGTCATAATTTGAACCTCAGCAGAAACTACTCTGCTCAATCAATGAATTAACTCTATTGTAAAGTCTCCAGTACACTGGAGAGTCAAGGGGAATTGCAAAATAAATCAGGAATTTATGAAAAAAGTGGTTTGACACGCTACCCATAGGGGTAAGGCGCGCACTGTGCACATACATAATTAGGTTGTGAGTTCTGTAAATCTTAACTTTGAGTGCGATCGACAGCACAGCAATAATTCTTTACAAGTTTGCCACAAAAATTTCATCCTAATTTCATTTATATGTGAAAAGCTGAAAATAAATGGCCATTTTAAGGATATAAGCTCTATGAAACCAATTTCATTGAAAACAGGCTTTGCAGCGCTGATGTTGACCGCCACAGCCGCTTTTACCAGTGGAGTGCTTGCAGCTTGTTCAAATGCCCCTTCCAGTGAAAGTCCCGCCCCAAATGTTACGGCTGCAACCGAAGCAAACAACAAGCAAGACGTGGTACAAGGCGGTGGCATGGGTGGCATGAATCATGGCATGAATCATGGCATGAATCACGATATGTCAATGGATTTAGGCCCTGCTGATGCCGACTACGATTTGCGATTTATTGATGGCATGACAGTACACCATCAAGGTGCTGTAAACATGGCTCAAGATGTGCTTAAACAATCCAAACGCCCGGAAATGAAAAAACTTGCCACTGATATAATTGCTGCTCAAAACCGCGAAATAAATCAAATGAAAGAGTGGCGAAAAACTTGGTATCCCAAAGCCAGCAGTACGCCGATGGCTTATCACGCTCCCATGGGTCACATGATGGCAATGACTCCCGAACAAATGCAAAGCATGATGATGAGCATGGATTTAGGGGCCGGTGACGACAAATTTGACTTGCGATTTATCAATGCGATGATTCCTCACCACGAAGGAGCTTTAGTGATGGCCCAAGATGCTTTGAACAAGTCAAAACGCCCAGAAATGAAGAAATTAGCTCAAGAAATTCTGACTTCGCAAAAGCAAGAAATTGAGCAAATGAAACAGTGGCGGCAAGCTTGGTACAAACAGTAATTTAGCAGCCCTAAACAAAACGTGACCCAAATCCCGAAAATGAGTGACATTAATCACAGTAGCTCAAGAGTTCCGAAAATACTTGCTTCACAAAAGCAAGTAATTGAACAAAGGAAAAAGTGGCGACAACCTTGGTAGACAAAGTAATATAGCTCGACTGTGGCTGTCAGCATTTGTCTGACTCCACCTCAGTTTCTTGAGAGTACCTACACATACTGTAGATAATGGAGCCGCCCTACCTCTAAAGTAGTATAAACTTACGTAATAATACTGTAGACAATTGCTCATCTCTACCTCTAAAGTAGTAGGTAAGTCAGTAAAAAGCTATATGGATAGAGAGGGTAGTGTATGATATTGAATAGCTTGGAATTAAACAACATTTATAAGTCAAATGCAGCCGTAGATGAGCTACTGAGCGCATTGACAAAAGAAATTGCAGCGCCAGCAGAGATAAAAAAACCTGAAAAAAATCTAAAGCATAATCGCTTGTCATTAGGCGAAACTTATCTTCATATTTTAGAATCTGGTGGGCATCTGGGCTGCTGAGGCGAAATTTCATCCTAATTTCATTTGACCCTGAAATACTAGGTTGAGTAGAGCATTTCTAGCTCTTGGTCATTGCTTAGCGGTCGCTTCTTGGAAAATGCTAATAAGTAACTTTACTTAATGGGTATCAGTTACTTACCTTGGCAAAATACCAACTGCTAAACCTGTGGCACTCAACCTGATTTCAAGGACAATGCCAACGATGATAATTCATAAATATGCTCAATCTCCAGTAATTATTAGCAGCTTTTCGGGAATTTTGTTCAGCCTAATTTTGCTAACTTCTCCGGCTGTCGTTTTTGCTCACGCGGGACACGGAGATGAATTTCACCAAAGCGGCGAAACAACTCAAACTCCTGCTGCTATTTCTGTCGATGCGGAAACATCGAAGCGGATCGGAATTAAAATCTCCCCTGCCACGCGCCAGAGACTAGATATCGGCATTAAAACTACTGGAGAAATTGAAACTTTACCTAACCAAAAAGTAGAAGTGACGGCTCCTGTTGCTGGGAAAGTAGTAGAGTTACTGGTTAAGCCTGGGGACAAAGTATCAAAAGGTCAACCGGTGGCGGTTTTATCGAGTTCAGAATTAGGACAGTTGCGGGTTGAATCTCTCTCGAAACGTGCCGAAGCTGAGGCAGATTTGCAGCAAGCAGAAGGGGATCTAAAACTAGCACGAGAAAATTACGATCGCCAAAGTCAAATATCCGCAGCAGAAATCGCCCAAGCCCAAACCCAATTAACAGCGGTAACTAAGCAGTACCAGCAAGAACAAGAATTAGTAAATAATCGTTCCGTGGTGCAAGCCGCTAAAGAAAACTATCAGCGTCAAGTTGAAATAGCGCAAGCAGAAATAGCGCGGGCAGAAACTGAACTGACAGTGGCTAAAGAACAGTTCGATCGCGACAAAGAATTAGTGGCATCAGGGGCGATCGCGCGGCGCACAATGCTGGAATCGCAAGCCCACTTCGCCGAAGCACAAGCCGCTGTTGCTAAGGCAAAAAGCCGTCCTGAAGTTATCAAAGCCCAAACCGAAATTAAACAAGCCGAAGTAGACCTCCCAATGCGGGAATTGCGGGAATCTCAAGGCAGAGTAGCAGACGCAAAAGCTCAACTTACCAGAGCTCTGAGCCGTCGGGAAGTCCTAGAAGCCGAGAACCAACTCAAACGCGGCAAAACTGCCGTAGAAGTCGCTCAGTCGCGCATTCGCTTGGCTGATGCAGCCTATCAAGCGCGGCTGCAACAATTAGGAACTGTTGCCAACGATCGAGGACTCGTTACCGTAGTTGCTCCGATTTCGGGGACTGTAGCCGATCGCTTCATCACCCCAGGAGAGTCAGTAAACCCTGAAAAACCGTTGATGAGTCTGTTAAATGACAGCCGCGTTTTTGCCACAGCCAATATTTACGAAAAAGACCTGAATAAAGTAAAACAGGGTCAGGAAGTGAGGGTAAAAGTCGCTAATTTACCCGATCGCACTTTCAAGGGAAAAATCGCCTTAATTGGGTCATCCGTGTCAGGAGAAACGCGGGTTGTGCCGGTGAAAGCAGAACTAGATAATATTAACGGTGAATTAAAGCCAGGACTGTTTGCTGAGTTGGAGATTTTAACAGACAAAACTGCCACAAATCTTTTAGCAATTCCGAGTGCGGCGGTAGTGGATGTTAGCGGGAAAAAAACCGTTTACGTCCAAAATGGCAATGCTTATCAAGCGGTTGAAATTGAACTCGGTCAAACTGCGGGAGATTTAGTTGAAGTTAAGAGGGGTTTATTCGAGGGAGATTTGATAGTAACGCAGCGAGCACCTCAACTTTACGCACAATCTTTGCGCGGCGGGAATAAACACTCAGAAGACGAGGAAAAGAAAGAGACATCTCCAAAGGCAACAGAGGTTAATTTTAATAATTTACCCGTGTCTTTATGGTGGGCGGCAATAGGGGGAGGAGTTGCGATCGCATCCCTAACTTTCACAGCCGGCGTGTTGTGGGGAAATCGGCGCAAATTGCCAGCAATAGCAGCGGATTCTGGAAACAATGCTGCAAATAATGGTTTTTCCGCCTCTACATCGACCTGGGACGATGAATTGCTGTTACACAATAACAACCATCACGTTAAAAATGCAGAGACAGAAGTCAATCGATTTTAGATTTTAGATTTTAGATTTTAGAATTGAAGCATTGACTTGCGCGAGATAAATACGTTCGGCAAGTTTCATCGGATACAGGTTTTTTATTTCTGGTTTCTGAGTCTGCTTTCGGAATGAATCCGGGGGCTTGTATCCTGGATGCTTTCGGTCAAGAGTTTAAAGTAACAGCACGACACGGAAGTCACGGATAGCTGTTTTTATCAATTCCCAATTCCCAATTCCCAATTCCCAATTCCCAAATTATTAAATGTTCAGCACAATTCTTAGATGGGTAATTAATCGCCGCTGGCTAGTTGTTATCGCTACCATTATTATTAGTCTGTGGACATTGTATATCATCCCCCAAATGTCCCTTGATGTCTTCCCTCCTTTTGCACCCCCGCAAGTCGAAATTCAGACGGAAGCACCGGGGCTCGCGCCGGAAGAAATCGAGTCTTTGGTAACACTACCGATCGAAAGTGCGATTAATGGAACTCCTGGGGTGACAGCAGTGCGATCGTCTTCTGCTGTGGGCCTTTCTTCGGTTAAGGTAATCTTTGATTGGGGAACTGAAATTTATCAAGCGCGGCAGTTGATAACAGAACGGTTGCAGCAAGCTCAAAGCAAACTCCCGGCTGGGGTAGAAACACCGCAAATTTCTCCCACAACTTCTCCTGTGGGCACTGTTATTACCTATGCTTTTACCTCGGAAACTACTCCTTTGATGGAAGTGCGCCGTCTGGTTGACTGGCAAGTCACAAATCGGCTTTTGGCAGTGACTGGCGTTGCTCAAGTGGTGGCTTACGGGGGCGAAGAAAGGCAGTATCAAGTATTAGTAGAACCTGCAAAGTTGAAAGCTTTTAATGTGTCGTTGCAGCAAGTTGCTGAAGCGGCGGCGGCTGCGAATGTTAACGCGCCGGGGGGCTATTTAATTACGCCGGATCGAGAAACTTTAATCCGGGGGGTGGGGCGAATTGAGTCTGTGGAAGATTTGCAGCAATCGGCGATCGACTCTCGCCACGGAACGCCCGTCAGAATTAGTGATGTAGCTGATGTCAAGATTGGTGCTGCAATCAAGCGGGGCGATGGCAGTTTTAACGGCAAAAAAGCTGTGATTGTGATGGTAAACAGACAGCCAGTTGCTGATACTCCGACGGTAACGAAAGCGGTTGAGGCAGCAATGGCCCAGGTGCAGGAAGCTCTGCCAAAAGATATTAAAGTTACTGTGACTTTTCGACAGGAAGAATATATTAATTCCTCGGTGGAGAATGTGCGATCGGCTTTAGTTGAAGGCAGCATCATTGTCACCCTTATTCTCATCCCGTTTTTGATGAATTGGCGCACTCTGGCGGTTGTTTTGCTGGATTTCTTTCTGACTTGGCTGTTGGCGCTGCTGGCGATGTATTGGCTGGGGCTGGGGCTGAATACGATGACTTTGGGGGGTTTGTCGGTGGCGATCGGCACTGCGATCGACGATGCGATCGTCTACGCGGAAAATACCTACCGCAACTTGAGAGAAAATACGTCTTCTCTTCATCCTCGCCCGGTGATGGATGTGATTTTTGATGGCAGTGAGGAGGTGCGCGATTCGTTAATTGGAGCGACTGTTATTGGCATTGTGGTGTTTTCTCCTATTTTTACTTTGCCCGGTGTAGAAGGTCGAATTTTTACGCCTATGGGGATTACTTATCTGGTAGTTGTGGTGATTTCTAGTCTGGAATCGCTGTTAATATCTCCGGCCCTTTGTGCTATCTTGTTGCCTACCAAACGCATGAGTGCTGCGGAACCTTGGCTGCCGAGATTTTGCAAGAAAATATATCATTTTTCGATAAATTTGTCAATGCGCTATTCGGGGATTATTTTAGCTTTAGCTGCTGCTAGCATGGTGGCTACATTAATTATCTTGCCTTCCTTTGGACGGGTGTTTTTGCCGGAGTTTCAGGAGCAAACTTTGGTGAATACTATTATGCTTTATCCGGGGGTGTCTTTGGAGACAACAGATAGCGCGGCTTTTGCTATTGAAGATGCACTTAAGGATGATACCAGGTTTGAATACGTGCAAGTGCGATCGGGCAGGGCTCCGGGAGATGCGGATGCTGCGGGAGTCAATTTAGCTCACATTGATATCGGTTTGAGCGAGGAGGGCATGAAAAACAGGCCGCAAACTTTGGAATCGCTGCGGCAGGAGTTTGGTAAATTGCCGGGAGTTGCACCAAATATCGGCGGTTTTATTTCTCACCGGATGGATGAGGTTTTATCTGGTGTCAGAAGTCAGATTGCTGTTAAAATCTTTGGCCCGGATTTGGATCAGCTTCGCAGCATCGGTGCCAAAGTTGAAGAGCAAATGAAAACAGTGGAAGGCATTGTGGATTTGCAACTCGAACCCCAGGTGCCAGTGCAACAAATTCAAATTAAGTTTAACCGTCAAGCTGCGGGTAGATACGGTTTAAAAATCGGAGAACTTTCGGAAATAATTGAGACAGCTTTAAACGGCAAGGTTGTTTCTCAAGTTTTGGAAGTGCAGCAAACTTTTGATTTAGTTGTTTGGTTGCAGCCTGAAGCCCGAAACAACCTAGAAACTATTCAGAATTTGTTGGTTGATACTCCAAGCGGCAACAAGATTCCCCTCGCCCAAGTTGCGACTGTTAAATACGGTACGGGGCCCAATACGATTAACCGCGAGAATGTTTCTCGCTTGATTGTGGCAGCGGCTAATGCTAAAAATAGGGATTTGCGATCGGTTGTGAATGAAATTCAAGCTAAAGTCAAACGAGAGGTGCAGTTGCCTTTTGGCTATTTTATCCAGTACGGCGGTCAATTTGAAGCAGAACAAAGAGCTTCGCAAAATATTATGATATTTAGTGCGATCGCCTTTTTGGTAATTACTGTATTGATGTACTTGTCAGTCAAGTCAATTCCTTCAACTGCTATGATTATGATTAATTTGCCGATCGGATTAGTAGGAGGAGTAATTGCGGTAGCTTTGACTGGCAGCATCATCTCTGTAGCTTCTTTAGTTGGCTTTGTCACTTTATTTGGCGTTGCCACCCGTAACGGCTTGCTTTTAGTAGACAACTACAACACTAAATTTGCTGAAGGACTGCCTTTTAAGGAAGCAATTATTAAAGGTTCGATGGAACGGCTCAATGCCATCTTGATGACTGCTTTAACTTCAGCTTTGGGTTTAGCACCTTTAGTCTTTGAAGGCGGGGCGGGAAAGGAAATTTTGCAACCGCTGTCAGTAGTAGTTTTAGGAGGGTTATTTACTTCTACAGCACTAACTCTGTTAGTTTTGCCAGCTTTGTATGCTCAATTTGGGCATTTTTTACGACCTCAAAAACCTCAGCCCGTTATTGAAGACGGAAAGGTAGTTAATGTGTGATATTTTCCAATTATTGTCAGTCAGCAAGGAGTCAAACAAATGAAATCGCTTAAGTCAAATTTAATTGTTCTAGGTAGTGTTGGATTGCTGTTTTTGGGAGCTTGCAGTAACGATAACCAAGCAAGCGATCCAAATACCACTCCAGCATCCCCTCCTGTCGCCTCTCAACCTGCGTCTTCGCCTCCCGCCACTGCTCCTGGAAAAGCAACTCAAGGGGGGCAAGTTGTGGAGTCTGGAGCTTACCATTTAGAGTTTGTACCTTACAAAGAAGCTACCGGAACTCATTTAGATGTTTTTTTGCAAAAAGGAGAGAAAAAGGAACCAGTTGCTAACGCGAAAGTGACGGCTCAAGTGCAGTTGCCGAGTGGAAAGCAGCAAACCCTAGCTCTCAAGTATGATGCTGAGGGCAAACATTACGCTGTGTTGTTTCCCGGCAATGAACCCGGTCAGTATCCAGTAAAAGTGACTGCGGATATTAACGGAGAAAAAGTTGACGGGCGTTTTACCTTCAATCAATAGATGGCTGATTTCCTAATGCGCTCTAACTTATGGGCGCATTAATTATTAGCAACAAACAACTGCCTCTTGCATTTCCGCTAAAAAGCCGATCGCGTTTCGATCGCACTTTATTTCCTATTTCGTTTCCTGTGTTTTTTTGAACGGGAAAAACACTCGACCTGCCAGACTTTGGAAGTAGATGCCACCGACGGTAATTAAAAAGACGAAATAGGCGATCGCCTGCATGACATAGAGCTTATCCGTGTAGCCAAACAACGCACTCAACAACAAACCGGGAAACTTTTCTTCGGGAAGCAGTTTTGAGGTATTCCAGACCATTGGCCCGAGAATGCAAGAGTGGATTTTAGTAAATCTTTCGTAATAGAAACACAGTGATGCTGATTCGCGATTTGATTGCGATAAAATATTCACCGCGCTGTCAAAAAGCCCCAAAGTAGATACCACTAAACCTGCTACTATGAAAAGCAATAAAATGCCCATATATTTGAAAAACAGGCGGATATTAATTTTGACTCCCCATTTAAACAGCAGAACACCAAGTCCGGTGGCTGAGAGAATGCCCGCCCAAGCGCCGATCGCCGGAATAATGCCTTGTTGAAACTTGGCGACGACAAACAAAACAGTTTCAAACCCTTCGCGCAAAACGGCAATAAAAACTAAACTAAATACGCCCCAGCCAGCATGAGAGTTTTGCGTTAAGGCGGCACTCACAGCACCTTCTACTTCGGCTTTCATAAATCGCGCTTGCTTGGTCATCCAAATCAGCATCCAGCTCAGCATTGCGATCGCTAAAACTCCAAAGGTTGCCTCTAGCAGCGATTCCATAATCGGTGCAAAAGGCTGATTGGATGCGGACAAAATTTGAATTGTCCAGCCGAACATTACACCTATCAAAGCACTGGCAATAAGTCCAACGCCAACGCCGCCGAAAACCCAAGGACTTAAATAACTTTGTCCTGATTTTTTGAGGCAAGCGAGAACGATTCGGACAACTAAGGCGGCTTCGACTCCTTCGCGGAGAGTAATTACAAAGGTGGGCAATGCTTCGCCAAAATTCCTTTTTTATGGTGGGAATGGGACTGGTTAAGGAGCGAGGTAATTGGCAGATTATTTACCAATTACCGCTGTTGATGGGAGTAATGTTTTTAAGATGCGGGTTTGAGAACTTTTTGGCTGTCGCTTTCGATCTTTTTAACTAGCTGGTTGACTTGTTCGGTTGTTTTAACTGGGGCGGGGGGTGCGATCGCAGTTGGCCAATTTGCCTTCAGTTCCGTCATGTTGGCAACAATTGCTTTGTCAATTTCCGGGCTGGTTTTAGCCAATTGAGCGGCAATATCTTTGTACAGCATTTCCGCGTACATGACAAAACCCCGCGAATCTTGGTATTCAATAATTGCGGAAATTTTGCCGTTAGCAACTGCCGCTGCGTATTCGGAATTAGCTGTATCTAGCAAGCCGTTAATCACTTGCAGCACGAATTTCGGATCTTTTCGCTGCGCTTCGGGGAGGGTGGCAATTGCTCCGTCAACTGCTTGCATTGATGTGTCAAATTGTGCATTCACTTGAGCCGGATCTTTTGCACCCGCTTTAACTAAATCCTGCAATTTAGTTAGAGTAGTCTTAAATTCGGGAATTTTACGCTCGTTTAGCTGATTTTCGACATTGGCATAAATTTCTTCGACTGGATGCCCGATGTGAGGTTCTGCCTGGTCTGGTTTGCCTTGCTCCAAGAGTTCTTTTGCTACCATAAGATGCCCTTTCATCAATCCCATGTTAGTCATGAAGTCTACATCTTTGGCTTCACCGGTGAGGACGACATCTTCAATAGTCACCATGTCTTTGATTTCGTCGAATTGGGGTTGAGTAATGACATTTTTTGATACCAATTCTTCGACTTTCCCGTAAGGACGGCTGGCTTGAATTTTGTTAGAAAGTGCCGGTACTCCTAACTTGGCTTCGAGTTTATCTAACTCTGAAGGAATGGCAGTATTGATGTTGATGCCGCCTTTGCCGCCGTGATTCCCGCTGTGACCGCTTGTGGAGGCGGGACTGGCTGTAGCAGCGGGTGAGGCGGTGCTGTCGGTGTTGCTGGCTGTGGGGGTGGAAGCGCAACCGGTCAGAGCAACGAGGATGGCTGTAGCGGTTGCTGTAGGTAATAAACGATATCTTGCAACATTTGCAGCAACCCTGCTACGGGCGGGCGAGACGCCCACCCCACAAGAAAAGTCATTGTTTGTGGAACAGGCATCTTGCCTGTTCTTGGGGACGCGCACCCCACAAGAAAAGTCATTGTTTGTGGAACAGGCACCTTGCCTGTTCTTAAGAATGGTGCAAGATGTGAGTAATAAACGAAATGTTGATAACATGGCTGTTGCTAATTTTTACGTTATGTGCATTTGGCCTCACAAGTTATTAAGAAAGATTCTCAATTATTTGCGAGCTATTCATTCTACCTATTTGCGATCGAGCTTGTCAAATAATTTCATACTTTCTTTATTTGAATCGCCGCACCGTGGTAGCAGGATTTGGTTTAAGTGATGACTTCAAATACCCCCATGCAGCCTGCTTCGGCGATATCATCTTGATGGGGATGAAACATAAATTTTCCAGCGTAGCCGTAGGTAAATTCTAAGATATGTCTTTCAGCTACTCCCATTGTGATTACATCGGTTCTTTCACTGGGAGTCAAAGTCATTCCCGTGCGATATACGTCAAAAAAGTTGGCGTGCAGGTGAAAAGTCACTGCCGCTTCGTACTCAATTATGTTGAGAACGTAAAGCCGGATTAGCTGATTTCTGTAAATAGGGATCGGGTTGTTCATGTAATAATTGGGCAACCCGTTAAAAGCGTATAGTTCGTTTTTTTTGTCGTCGTTTACATCGTATCCTCCCATGATTAACATGATTTCATCTGCGGGAGGACGGGGTTTTGGCGGATCTATGATGAACATTCCATAGAGTCCTTTACCTATATGACGAGTTACGGGTTCAATATGGCAGTGATAAAGATGCACTCCGTAGGGATTGGCATCGAATTCATAAATAAATACCGAACCGTGTTTCACTGGTTTAACGCCATCCATTTCGCTGGTATGAACGCCGTGAAAGTGCAGCGAATGAGAATCTGCGGCTTTGTTATAAAAAATGACGCGGATACGATCGCCCTCAGTTGCCCTCAATGTCGGCCCCGGCACGCGATTGTTCACGTTCCAGGTGTTGAAGGTGACGGCGCTGTTGAGTTGGACGATCGAAGTATTAGCTTCTAGGCGAAATTCCCGAACCGTGCGCCCGTTTTCGCGCGTCACCGTGCCGTAATCAAAATCCCGCGCAATTTGCATGGGGTTGATATTGCTGATGGTGACTGCATCTGCAGGCATGGGCGGTATTCTCGCGACTGATGTCGGTTTGCGAGTCAAGTGTTGAAGTGCGATCGCGCCCCCCGCTACCCCAGCCCCAGCTATTCCTAGCTGTAGCAGTTGGCGGCGACTCCAGCGCCCCGGCTTTTTCATGGGGGGACGATCGGATAAATCTGTCATAGTTATTGAAAAATATTCTCAAAAATTTGATTGGGTTTGAGTATAAGACATTTCCCGCTTGTTGTCAATAATTGTCAACAGTCCTTTTTTTCTGCGAAATTAGAAAATTTCATGCTGATTTCATCTCAGTATGTGATGTTAGATGTTGGGGTAGATGCTGCCGATCGCTAACAATGTATAAAGATTTACCGCTATAAATTAGAGTTATGAGAGTTTTGCTAGTTGAAGATGAGCCAGATTTAGGGAAAGCGATCGAGCGAACCTTAAAGCAGGAAAAATATATAGTTGATTGGGCCCTCGATGGCAGTGAAGCTTGGGAATATTTAGACAGCCAGTGGACGCAATACACCCTCGCTATTTTTGACTGGTTGCTACCAGGATTGTCAGGATTGGAACTGCTGCGGAGATTGCGTGCTAAACATAGCGCCCTGCCCGTATTGATGCTGACAGCAAAAGACCGAATGGAAGATAAAGTTGCGGGACTAGATGCCGGAGCTGACGATTATTTAGTCAAGCCGTTCGGGATGGCGGAACTGTTAGCAAGATTGCGGGCTTTGCAAAGGCGATCGCCCCAAATTCAACCACAACATAGACAGGTAGGGAATCTCGTTCTCGACTGCGGAAATCGCACTGCTTGTCATGTCGATACCCACGGCAAAAATCAGATAATTTCACTGACAAACAAAGAATTTCAACTGCTAGAATATTTTATGAAACATCCGAACCAAATTGTCACCACCGACCAAATTCGGAATCAGCTATGGGAAGCGAGTGCAGATACCTTTAGCAATGTGGTAGCAGCTCAAGTGCGCTTGCTGCGGCGCAAACTTGAGTCTGTTGGCGGCGCTAATTTAATAGAAACCGTTCACGGCGTCGGATACCGCATGAGAAATTAAAGTAAAACCGATACTCCGGCAGGGAATGAATTCCCGGCCTCAAAGCTAAAGTCCTCTAAAGAGGACTAATGAGTTCTTTAGTCCTCTTTAGAGGACTTTAACTATTAGCCAGGGAATTCATTCCCTGGCGGACTGTTTGACTGACAGCTTAAGTTATGAAAAATGAATCAAAATAAACTATTTAACCGAACTCGCTGGCAATTAGCCCTTTCCTATGCAGCAGTAATGGGTTTGATTTTAAGCTTGCTGGGATTGGGCGTATACGAGGCGATCGCCCACGCTCACTGGGTAGCCATAGACCGCGAATTAGAATCGGTAGCGGGGACGCTACACGACAGCCTAGAAACAAAATTGCAGCAGCCCGGACGCCTAGAACCAATAGTCAATGATCTTTTGCCCAACCTCCGCGTAATTGGAGTTAACGGCATTAAAGATAAAGAACAGTTGCCCGATCGCCATATTTTAAGCGCTATAAACCAAAGCTTTTACTATATCCGTTTATTTGATAATTCAGGAAATTTGATTGCTACAGCAGGCGCTTATCCCGAAGAATTGCCACCGACATTTAACTCACAACATTGGCAAACAATCACTGACAGCCAAGGCAATATTTATCACCAAATTTCTGTATTGCTGCACACCAATAATCAGGAAGATTGGGGATATTTTCAAGTTGGGCGGAGCTTGGAAGACTTCAACGATTATCTCAGTACAGTGAAATGGGTTTTGAAATTAGGATTGCCTACAGCATTGATTTTGATAGGCTTTGCTAGTTGGTGGCTGGCAGGATTAGCCATGAAACCGATTTATGCTTCCTACCGACAAATCCAACAGTTTACAGCGGATGCTGCTCACGAATTGCGGACGCCTTTAGCGGCTTCGCAGGCGACTGTAGAATCGGCGCTGTTGACGCCTCAATTGGATGAAAAAGAGGCGCAGGAAATTTTGCGGACGATCGATCGCCAAAACCGACGACTGACTCAGTTAGTGGCTGATTTGCTGCTGCTGGCTCGCATGGATAATCAAGTGATACGCGATCGCCCTCAATTGTGTTGTTTGAATGACCTTGTTAGCGATTTAATAGAGGAATTGGCCGCTTTGGCGATCGCCTCAAAGGTAGCGCTAACATCCGAAATGCGCGTACAGCAGCAGTTAAATGTTGTCGGCAATTCCGACCAACTTTATCGCCTAGTTGCTAATTTAATTGTTAATGCCATTCAATACACTCCGGCGGGCGGGAAAGTAACAGTTATTTTAGATTGCAATCACATCGAGGCGATCGTTCAGGTTCAAGATACCGGTATTGGGATAGCGGCGGCAGATTTAGAGCGAATATTCGATCGATTTTACCGAGTTAACAGCGATCGATCGCGCCATACAGGCGGTTCGGGACTGGGATTGGCGATCGCCCAAACCATCGCCCGCGCACACCGCGGCAGCCTCAGCGCCCGCAGCGAATTGGGTTCCGGCAGCACCTTTCTCCTGCAGTTGCCTTTGTGAGCTACTATGTGAGGGCAACTGACATCTTGCACCACGATCGAGAACAGGCTTTTCGGCCTGTTCCACAAAGAGTAAATTATCTTGTGGGGTAGGCCGGAAAGCCCGCCCGTCAAAGGCTTATTGAGAATTGTGCAAGATGTGGGGAAAACCGAATCATCTTTTTGTGGTAATCCCTTCGGCAAAACGTAGCACGATCGCCGAAAATCATTAAATAGCTATTTCTAAGCAATTAGCAGTCATCACAGAGAAAAATTATGACAGTTTTAGAACAGGGAACAATCTCAATCCATACCGAAAATATTTTCCCGATTATCAAGAAGTCGTTATACACTGACCACGAAGTCTTCTTGCGGGAACTAATTTCTAACGCCGTCGATGCCATTGCCAAACTCAAAATGGTTTCTCGTTCCGGCGAATACAGCGGCGAGGTGGGCGAACCGCAAATCAACATAGCGATCGACAAAGAAAACAAAACCCTCTCAATTTCCGATAACGGCATCGGCATGACCGCCGACGAGGTAAAAAAATACATCAACCAAGTCGCTTTCTCCAGCGCAGAAGAATTTATTGAAAAATACCAAGGCAGCGGCGAGGACGCAATTATCGGTCACTTCGGTCTCGGTTTCTACTCTTCTTTCATGGTGGCGAAGAAAGTAGACATTGATACTCTTTCTTACCAGGAAGGAGCCCAAGCCGTACACTGGTCTTGCGACGGTTCTCCCGCTTTTGAACTATCAGAATCTTCCCGCACGGAACGCGGTACTACTATTACTCTTACCCTCCAAGATGAAGAACAAGAATATCTAGAACCCAGTCGGATTAGGCAGTTAATCAAAACTTACTGCGATTTCATGCCCGTTCCCATCAAATTTGAGGGAGAGGAACTCAACAAGCACAAAGCAATTTGGCGGGAATCAGCCAGCAATTTGCAAAAAGAAGATTACTTAGAACTGTACCGTTACCTTTACCCGTACCAAGACGAGCCTCTGCTGTGGGTACACCTGAATACAGATTATCCTTTTATTGTCAACGGGATTCTTTTCTTTCCCAAATTGCGGCCGGATGTCGATGTTACCCAAGGCAATATTAAGCTATTCTGCAACCAGGTTTTTGTCAGCGACCACTGCGAAGAAATTATCCCGAAATTCTTGATGCCGCTGCGGGGAGTTATTGACAGTACCGACATTCCCCTGAACGTTTCTCGCAGTTCTTTGCAAAGCAATCGCACTGTGCGGAGAATCGCTGATTATATTGCGAAAAAAGTGGGCGATCGCCTGAAAGAACTCTACCGCGACGACCGCAACGAATACATCCGTTGCTGGCAAGATATCGGCACTTTTGTCAAGTTTGGAACTCTCAACGATGACAAGTTCAAAAAGCAAGTCGAAGATATTTTAATCTACCGCAGCACCTACGAACCAACAGCCGAGAATCCAGAAACTGTAACGCCAGAAGTTCAGGTGCAAACAGAGGAAGGAGATTTGTGGCAAGATGTCACTCCGAAGTCGGAAAATTCTAGTTCCACCCAGCCTTACACGACTTTAAAAGAGTATTTGGAACGCAATCAAAAACGCCACGAAAATCGTGTGTTTTATTGTACAGATCCGGCGTCTCAAGCAACTTACGTTGCTATGCACAAAAGCCAAGGTTTAGAAGTGCTGTTTATGGATTCTTTCATCGACACGCACTTTATCAGCTTCTTGGAACGAGAACACTCAGATGTCAAATTCTCGCGGGTTGATTCCGACATCGATGAAACGCTAATTGACAAAGAGAAAGAAGCGGAAATTGTCGATCCGGCGACGAATAAAACTCGCAGCGAACAAGTTAAGGAAATGTTCCAAAAAGCTCTCAATAAGCCGAAAGTGAACATTCGCACAGAAGCTTTGAAGTCTGACTCTGCGGAGGCGACGCCACCTGCGATCGTACTTTTGCCGGAAGCTTTGCGCCGGATGCGCGACATGACTGCGCTGTTGCAGCAGCAAGCGGCCGAATTCCCCGAAGATCACGTTTTGCTGGTGAATACGTCTCACCCGCTGATTCAAAATCTGGCGAGTTTGAGTCAGGGTGCGATTATTCAAGGTGGCGGCGAGTCTCCGTCGGCCCAGTTGGCGAGTATGATTTGTCACCACGTTTACGACTTGGCTTTGATGGCCCAGAAGGGTTTCGATGCTGAAGGGATGAAGGATTTTGTCGAGCGATCGAATCAAGTCTTGACAAAATTGACTGAACGTGCCATGTAATTACCCCCCCCAACCCCCCCTTGCTAAGGGGGGGAGTAAGAGTTTATTTCTATTGGTAAAGGGATAAGTCAAGCCTTCTTCCTTGTTCCTTCTTCCTTCGGGTATAATGAGAGGCTGCACGCAAAAAAACGGTAATCTGGAGGGAAGTATGTCACGGAAATGTCAGCTAACGGGGAAGAAGGCTAATAACGGTTTTGCAGTTTCTCACTCGCACCACCGCACTCACAAGTTGCAAGAGGCAAATTTGCAGTGGAAGCGGGTGTGGTGGCCGCAGGAGAAGCGCTGGGTAAAATTGCATCTTTCTACAAAGGCGATTAAAACCTTGCAAAACAAGGGTTTGGAAATCATGGCGAAGGAAGCTGGAATTAACCTGTACAAGCTTTAAAAAACTTGGCTAGCGTAAAAGTAAGGGCGATCGCACATTTGAGAGTGCGATCGCCCTTACTTTTAGAGAAAAACCTTTACTAAAGTCACTGTCTGCATTTGAGTAAATAAGTAGTCATCTGGCCTTTGCCTTTAACTTCGATCGCGCCGCGACTTTCAAATACATACTTGTCCTGCAATATATCATAAATTGCAGAGGTGACTTGAATGCACCCCGGCAAGCCGTGGGATTCCATGCGGGAAGCGGTGTTAACGGTGTCTCCCCATAAATCGTAAATAAATTTTTTAATTCCAATAACTCCCGCGACAACCGGGCCGGTGTTAATGCCGATTCTGATGCTAAAATCTTGATTGTGGAGATTGCTGAAGTCAGTAATTGCCTGCTGCATATCGAGGGCCATTTGGGCGATCGCCTCTGCATGATCGCTGCGGGGCATGGGCAGCCCTCCTACTACCATGTAAGCGTCGCCAATCGTCTTAATTTTTTCCAAACCGTGCCTTTCTGCTAGGCGATCGAAGGTGGAAAAAATATCGTTAAGCAAGGAAACTAATTCCGGGGGAGAAATTTGGGAACTAATTTGGGTAAAACCGACTATATCTGCAAACAATACTGTTACTTCGGAAAAAGTATCGGCGATGATGCTTTGGTCTTGTTTTAATCTATCGGCGATCGCTTGCGGTAAAACATTGAGCAGGAGACGGTCAGATTTTTCTTGTTCTAAGCGCAAAGCTGCCTCAGCTTGTTTGCGAGTTGTGATATCTTGAACAGTACCTTCGTAATAAAGCAAATTTCCATGTCTGTCGCAGACAGTATAAGCATTCTCCGCAATCCAAATTATACTGCCATCTTGGCGGTAAACTTGAGACTCAAAATCTGATACTTTGCCGTTTTTTCGCATTAAATTAATGACTTCGGCGCGGCGTTCTGGGCATACATATAGCTGGCGGTTAATATTAGTTAAAGTTCCCTTCAACTCTTCAAAGGAACTATAACCGTAAATACGAATTAAAGCAGGGTTGACGCTGAGATATTCCCCATCGGGAGTAGTTTGAAAGATGCCGACGATCGCATTTTCAAAAATGCTGCGGTATTTTGCCTCAGCTTGTCGCAGCGCTTCTTCAGCGCGCTGGCGTTCTCGCGCTTCCATTGCGAAAGTTACAGAGTCTGCTAGAGAAACAGCGAAACTTTGTTCTTCAATAGTCCAACGGCGGGGCATTCCTACGTGTTCTAAACAGAGAACTCCGGCTGTTTCTCCGCCTATTTGAATCGGCGTATCTAGCATGGAAGTGATGCCGAACGGAAGTAGGTAAGATTCCGCAAATTCTCTAGTTCTAAAATCGTTTTGCGCGTCAAAGGCAGCAATTGCGCGTTCTTCTCGCAGTGCTTGGAAATAGACAGGATAGTCTGCTTCTGCTAATTGCAAACCGTCTGAGTGCTGGTTGACAGCGCGATCGAACAAATCCAGGCACTCGATCTTGGATTTAGTGCGATCGTACAGCCATACGCTCGATCGGGCAACTTCCAGAGTACGGCTAGCAGTTTCAGTTATTTCTTGAAGCGCCTTTGTTAAGTCGCCTTGATTCAGCGCTTTATTTTTGGCTAAATCAATTAAGGCCGATTTCTGTTTCTGTAGCTGAAGTTCGCTTTGTTTCAGGGCATTTGTCCGCTCTTCAACTCGGATTTCCAGCTTTTCATTCAGATGAAGCAGCGCTATTTCAGCTTTTCGGCGAGCGGTGATATCTGTGCCGATGCAGAGGATGCCCAGGATTTCTCCCGCTGAATTAACCAGCGGTTTATTTGCCCAAGATACCCAAACGCGATCGCCACGGCGTCGGAGGTTTTCATTTTCATAGCTGGTAAAGCGATCGGGATTTTGTAAAATTTCATTATAAACCAACTGTAAGTTATTCCCTTCGATGTCTGTCTGCGGAAGAATTGTTCCCATTGCATTTTTACCAATGACTTCTTCCTGAGTGTAGCCAAAGAATATTTCAGCAAATTCGTTAAAAAAAGTAATATTGCCGTCAGCATCCAATTTCAGAATAATGCTGCTTGCATTTTCCACCAATTCTCGATATTTAATTTCGCTTTCTCGCAGCGAATTTTCTGCCTCGGCGCGTTCAGCTACCGTCGCTGCCAATAACAGCGATGTAATTGTAACTACAGCCATAAAAGCTTGCAAAAATAAGATAGCCTGAGTGATATTTTCGGCTTTGGCTATGAACGGCCCCCCTCCCTGAGAACTGCCCATAATTGCGATGCTTGAGACAATGAACGATGCTAGGACAGCGGCTCGTTGACCGAATTGGAGCGCCGACCAAATTATGAAAGGAAACGGCAAATATTCCAGGGGATAACTAGAAATAGAAGCTTCAGTTTTCGACACAAAGACCAGCCAGCTCACCCCAATTAATAATAATAACCATACTGCCCGCCAAATTAAATATTTTTGCTGGCTGCCTGTTTGTCTTTTTAAACGCTCGGCGGTTACTTTAGGGCGAAAAAATATTAGGATTAAGGGAGTTAAAATTAAAACTCCCATTGTGTCTCCCAACCACCAATCCCACCGAAGCGACCAATATTCTGTCCTATCTACTTTCCCCGCTAAATATAGGGAAAACGCGCCAATCGTACAACTGATTTGAGTAGAAATTAGACCGCCAAACAAGATTAAATTAACTACATCTTTCAAGCGATCGAGAGATGGACGAAACCCCATCCAGCGCAGGGCAGTTACTGCAAAAACAGCTTGCAGAATTGCCCCGGCGTTTCCTCCCAGCCAAACCGCAAATATCTGTTCATTTGGGTTAACAAAATTTAGCAGGAATGTACCCAAAACTATGGCTGGCCAGACTTTACTCCCAAACAACAAAAGTCCAGCTTGTGCAATTCCTGCGGGTGGCCACACCGAGGCAGCAAAGGGACTAACACCTTGAATTGAAATTGCTAGCCTCGCCCCCACGGCGTAAGCGACAGCAACGACAGTTACTTGGGCTAAGTACCGCCCAATTCGGGATTGAGGGAATCGCAGAAACTGATTTAGGTTCAGATTCATACCGAGTTTTAAGTTTTAGGGGATTTCACATCTCAAGGAAGAGGGAAGTTCGGCAACGAGCAATGTACGGGATGTAACGGATGTAATATCAATTCCGGTTGTATCGGAATGAGGAAACCGCAGAGGACACAGAGGATACAGAGAAAGGGAAGAGAGAGATGAATAATTCTGATGCCAACGGATTTGATATAACGGATGTAACGGATGTCAGGAAGAGGGAATAAGGAAGAGAAAGAGGGGAGCTAATGTAGGGTGTACACCGGGCACATTGCGAGCCTAAATGTAGGTGCGCGGTGCGCGCACCTTACCAATTATAAAGGCTTAGTTGATGGCGGCTTCAATCCACTGTTTTAAAGTAGAATTTACTTCATCAATGAGAATTTCATGTGATTGGTGAGTGGCTCTTTCCACAACTTCAACTTTTCCTGCTTTCAGCGAACGGCCCGGAACAATGCGATAGGGAATGCCGATTAAATCAGCATCTTTGAATTTAACTCCGGCTCGTTCGTCACGGTCATCTAGCAAGGTTTCAATGCCAGATTGGTTGAGTTGTGCGTAGAGTTTTTCGGCGACTTCTACTTGTTGGGCGTCGGAAATATTGGGGATGCTAATGATGGCGTGATACGGCGCGATCGCCACTGGCCAAATTATCCCGTCTTTGTCGTAGGATTGTTCTACGGCCGATTGAGCTAGGCGCGACACGCCGACGCCGTAGCAGCCCATAACAAAGGGCATTTCTTCGCCTTGTTCGCTGGTGTAGGTGGCGCCCATTGCTTGGGAGTATTTGGTTCCTAATTGGAAGATGTGGCCGACTTCGATGCCTCTGGCACTTTCCAAGGTTTGTTCGGGGTTGTGCACTGCCCGATCGCCCTTTTTAGCTGTTCTGACGCCTACAACCGTTGCTGGCAGGGGAAATTCTTTGTTCCAATTAGCCCCGACAACGTGGTATCCTGATTCGTTTGAACCAGTGACAAAGTTTGTCAGATCAACTGCTGTGCGATCGACCAAACGCAAAAACTTGGGAGATACCCCCCCTTGCCCCCCCTTGGTAAGGGGGGGATTTGAGTCTTCTTGCCCCCCCTTGGTAAGGGGGGGATTTGAGTCTTCTTGCCCCCCCTTGGTAAGGGGGGGTTGGGGGGGGTTGGAGGCGATATAATCATCAGCAAGATCCGGAGCCATATAACCCAGAGGTAAAGATTTAGCCGCCCATTTCCGCTGAGCTTCCGCATCGGGAACAGTCAAAAATAAAACAGTTTTAGCTTGATAATTGCCCGCTAACTTCGTCAATTCATTCAGCAACTTTACCTGATTCACATCTTGGTCGCCGCGAATGCTTACCAATACCAAGACTGTGATGCCATTGTCGTAAACAGCTTGGTAAAGCACATTTTTGACAACTTGCGTCGGAGAACATTTCAAAAATTTGCAAAGTTTATCAATTGTTTCAGTTCCCGGCGTTTCCCGCTTTTCAAACGTTGCAAAGGGCGACGGTTCCACATCCGCAGGCATCGATACAGCCTTTTCCACATTAGCTGCATACTGACCATCTTCAGTATAAAGAACTTCATCTTCCCCCGCTTCAGCCAACACCATAAACTCTTGAGAACCAGAGCCGCCAATTGCTCCCGAATCAGCATCTACTGCTCGGAATTGCAAGCCCGATCGGCGCAGCATATTGCTATAAGCTTGAGCCATATCCTGATAAGTTTTTTTCAAACTTTCTTCGTTAGTGTGGAAAGAATAGCCATCTTTCATAATGAATTCGCGACCGCGCATCAACCCAAAACGCGGGCGAATTTCATCGCGAAACTTAGTTTGAATTTGATAAAGATGTAAAGGCAATTGCCGATAGGAACGAATCATATCTTTAGCAATTGTAGTAATTACTTCTTCGTGAGTTGGGCCCAGTCCCAATTCTCGCTGCTGCCTATCTGTCATGGCAAACATAATACCTTCAGCTTGAGTGTAGGTATCCCAGCGGCCGGATTCCCGCCACAAATCGGCCGGTTGCAATTGCGGGAGGAGACATTCTTGAGCGCCGGTAGCGTCCATTTCTTCGCGCACAATTTGAGATACTTTTTTGAGAACTCGCCACATTAAAGGTAGATAAGCGTAAATTCCGCTACCGATGCGCCGGATGTATCCGGCACGGAGTAATAGTTTGTGGCTGGGAATTTCTGCTTCTGCCGGGTCTTCGCGCAGGGTAACAAAAAGCATTTGAGATAGTCGCATGGCTGATTTCCTTAAAATACCGGATGAGTGTAATTTTAGATCAACTTCTGATATTATCAGAACTAAGCCCGATTTGATTAAATATATGAATAAAATTTGGCAAAACTACGAAAAAGGTATGGCAGTCTTTGATAATTGTCACTCTCCTACTGTGCAATCTCAGTGGCTTGCCTTAAAAGATGAAATAGGAGAATTTGTTCGAGAACCTAATTTAAGCGAAATTTGGGATATTGTTCATGCTGCTGGTCGATTGCTTTACAAACTAATCGGAATTCCATTATATTTAATTGCCTATCCTACGGTTCGCAAACACAGTCAACGTTTCGAGGAGTACGGCTGTATTCGCAGCATTCGCAACTGTGAGGGTAAATGCTGCGGGAAAAATTCGTAGCCTAGGCTGCGGCGCACCCGATATCATGTTTGTTGAATGACGCGCAATTACATTCTAATGACCGACAGCATCCAGGATACCCGCCACGTGATTCATCCGTCCAGGAATAAAAAACCTGTATCCGATGAAACTTGCCGAACGTATTTATCCGTGGGATGAATGCTTCAATCTAAAATCTAAAATCTAAAATCTAAAATGGATTGACCGGATTCAAAAAATAATGCAACTTTAGGCAAGCGCCAAACCCATATCCCGTAACTAATTCCCAATCTAAAATCTAAAATCTAAAATCTAAAATCGCATGACCAGATTTATTCACGACCAATTTGCTAAACAGTATCTGAAAGAACTATTAACCCCTCTCGGTAATGTAGAAACCAGCCGGGATGTTGCTGGAGAAGTAAGGCAGGTTGACGTTTTATTTTCCCCGAAAGCAGAACCGGAAGTCGAAGCAACAGCCCTCGGCATTTTGGGTCAAATTGCAGCAAAACCCGCTGTATTTGAACCCTTCCGCAGCCCCGTCCAAATCGGAGAAATTCGCAGTTGTCTGGGCAAACTCTTCGATATCCACGGCGAATTTGAACGCGCGGCAGTTAGAGAAAATACCCGGATTGCAGAGGCAGACTTGCCCCAACTTTGGATACTGTCGCCGACTGTTTCCGACACGATATTAGCTGGATTTCGAGCGATTCCCGAACCGGAAAATTGGGTAAGTGGAGTTTATTTTATGGGCCCATCTCTGAAAGCAGCGATTATTGCCATTCACCAACTCCCCCGGACTCCAGAAACCCTGTGGCTGAGAGTTTTAGGGAAGGGAAACGTGCAGAAGCAAGCTATTGCCGAATTGAGAGAGTTACCCTCAGATAATGTCTTTCGGTTGAATGCGTTAGAATTGTTGTACAACTTGCGAACGATATTAGAAGTACGTCAAGACATAGATCGAGAAGATCGGGAGTTAATTATGGAACTGTCACCCCTCTACTTGCAACGGTTGGAAGATGCAACTCAGCGAGGTATGCAGCAAGGTATTCAGCAAGGTATGCAGCAAGCTATGCAGCGCGCTCAACGCCTGATAGTTGAGAGTATGCTACAAGTAAAATTTGGCGAGATTGATGAAGAATTAACCCAAATAATCGAGCCTTTGATTGAGCTAGAACCCCTCGATCGCACGCGACTAATTAGGCAGCTCGATCGCTCTGAATTGCTAGCTCATTTTGATGCGTCGAAAAACCAACCCGAATCCTAACTCAGCAGCGTACTCTACAATCGGTAGGGTGCGCTAAATATCACTTTACTATTTATTATATATCGAGAAAATCTGGAGTTAATTATGGAACTGTCACCGCTCTATTTACAACGGCTTGAAGAAGCAACTCGGCGAGGTATCGAGCAAGGTATTCAGCAAAGTATCGAGCAAGGTATTCAGCAAGGTAAACGCCAGAATGTTGAGAGTATATTACAAGTAAGATTTGGCGAAATTGATGAAGAATTAGCCCAAATAATTGAGCCTTTGATTCAACTAGAATTTCTTGAAATCGCGCGACTGAGTATGGATCTCGAACGCCGGGAATTACTAGCTCGTTTTGACCCTAACAATCAAACAGAATCCTAACTCGGTAGCGTACTCTACGATATGTAGGGTGCGCCGAAAATTACTTTACTACTATTGATAATGGGTGGCAGCCCCCGCATCAAACTTGCCACTTTGATGCGAACTCTGCTGCTACTAATCCCTTGAAAACTAATTTCTGACTTTAGACGGATTTATTTTTTAGCTTCCAGAGCCATAATAAGCAGTAAGGATGAGATCACTAGATAACTGATTAACCGCTCATCCCAATTTCACTAATAAGGGCTTCAGTAAGATAAATCCGAACCCAAATAAAACATCATCTAAAGATTACAAAGATCCCTCAAAAAAAGTTGGGGGCCGTTTTCGATGTGCCGAGTTAGGCATAAAAACTTAGGAGGTAAATTATGTTTGAAAGCGAGTTATTAATTTCGCTGTACAGTCCCAAATTCAATATGGCCCAAATGCCAGTAGAAATGCCAGTAGAAATAGATGTGCCATTTGAGCACCCCGATATCGGAGGGCTGATGTTTTTAAGCCCTCAGTTTTTCGTGGCATTAATCGCCGGAGTCATCATGGCTTTCGGCTTCCAATTCCTGTTAACCAATTTCTCGATTGCCGCCAAAATCTCAAATTGGGACGAGGCTTTACCCGACGATGACGATGATGATGAGTCCGAAACTTTAGGCAAGAAAGTTCGGAAAATCGAAGGTTTAGTCGGGGGTTGGATTTTAGTCACAGTTAACCTGGCTTTATTTTTGGCTTGTTTTCTGGCAGTAAAACTAACTTCAATTGCCTCGGTAGACGGAGCGGCAATTATTGGTGTGGTCATTTGGTCGGCGTACTTTTTAACGCTGGTGTGGCTCGGTTCTAGCGCCGTCGGTTCCATGATGGGTTCCTTGATAAAAACTGCTTTTTCAGGCGTTCAAGGCGTGATGGGTAGTGCTGGTGCTGCGATCGGCGGCAAGATGGCTAGCGACCAAATGGTCAATACTGTAGAGGCATCTGTTGCCGCTGTCCGCCGCGAATTGAGTTCGGCGGTAGACCCGGATAGCATTCGCGAAACGCTGCAAGATTATGTGGGTTCTTTGCAGTTACCGAAACTAGATGTTAAGGAAATTCGCGGTCAATTTGAAAAGTTGCTGGGCGATGCAGATATCAAATCTCTTGCGGGAAGCGACGTTCTGAAGAATGTTAACCGCCAGACTTTTGTGGATTTAGTTAAGAGTCGCACAGACTTTACTCAAGAGGAAATAACTCAAATTGCTGACCAGCTAGAAGGCGTTTGGAAGCAAACTTTCGGCAAGCAGCAAGAGCAGAAAGACCCGAATTTAGAGTTGGTTGATTTTCTCAAGTTTGCGGCTCCCGATTTGCTGAAGTCTGACGAACTCAACGCCAAGCTGTCTCAAATTCTCGAAAGTAGGGAAAACAAATCGGAATCCAGCAGCGGCATGAAGCGAGCGATGCAGTTGGGTGTGGAATCTCTGGTGGGCACTGTTTTGTCGCGGACGGATTTGTCTGATTTGGATGTTGAAAAAATCTCTGGTCAGTTGCAACAACTGACAGCCAAAGGGACGGAACAAGCGAAATCTTTGGCTTCTAAGGTGGGCGACAAAGTGCCTGCGCTGCCTTTCAATACAGCTAAGGCTGATGTGGAAAACTACTTGATGAATGCCCAACCTTGGCATCTCAACCGGGAGACAATCAAGCAGGAATTTAGGGATGTTATTTATGACCCGGAAGCTTCTCCTGGGGCGGTTTTGCGCCAGTTAGAGCTGTTTAATCCAGATTATTTTGTAGGAATTCTGGGTCGCCGCGAGGGGTTTGCTCCTGAACAGGTGACGGAAATTGCCGAACAGCTTGAAGGTGTCCGCCAAGAAGTGTTGGAAATTGTGCGAGATGCTGCTGGTGAAGAACAGTCTCAAGATTTGCGGAGCCGGATTGAGAATTATTTGCGATCGACCGGCAAGGAGGAATTGAATCCTGAAGGTATCGAGCGGGATTTCCAAGCGCTTTTGGAAGACCGGGATGCTGGTTTTGAGGCTTTGCGCGATCGCCTGTCGCAGTTTAACCGCGATACTTTGGTGCAGTTGCTGGGTCAGCGGGAAGATTTCAGTCCAGAGGAAGCCGATCGGTTAATCGGGCAGCTCGAAAGTTCGCGCGATCGCGTAATTTCAAGAGCTCAAGAATTGCAAGAGCAAGCGAAATCGAAAGCCCAAGAATTGCGGCAAAAGGTAGAAGACTATCTCCGCAATACTAATAAGGAAGAACTCAATCCTGAAGCGATCGAGCGCGAGTTTCAAACGCTGTTAAACGACCCGGAAGCCGGATTCAAAGCGCTGAGAGAACGCTTGTCTCAATTCGACCGCGATACGCTGGTGCAGTTGCTGTCACAGCGCCAAGACCTCAGCGAAGAACAGATCAATCAGACGATCGACCGGATCGAATCTGTGCGCGACAACATTATCCACGCGCCGCAAATAGTGGCAGATAGAGCTAAGCAACAGTACGAGGAAGTTACTGCAAAAATTGGCGAGTACCTGCGGAATACAAACCTGGAAGAACTCGATCCAGAAGGCCTCAATCGGGATTTGACTAAATTGTTTGAAAATCCGAAAGAGGGTGCTTTGGCACTTCGGGACAGACTTTCTCAGGTCGATCGCGAAACTTTAGTCAAGCTGCTTTCGCAGCGGGAAGATTTGAGCGAAGAACAGATCAATCGGACGATCGATCGCGTGCAAGATTCAATTCGCAGCATCGTGAAATCGCCCCGCCGCTTGGCATCTCGCGCTCAAAAAACAGTCCGGGATTTCCAAGGCAGTTTGGAAAATTACTTGCGGAATACGGACAAGGAAGAACTCAATCCTGAAAGCATCAAACGCGATTTGCAGTTGCTGTTTAGCGAGCCTGGTATGGGGATGCAAAGTTTGGGCGATCGCCTGAAGCACTTCGATCGATCGACTCTGGTAGCATTGCTGTCGCAGCGGGAAGACATCTCCCAAGAGGAAGCTAACAGAATTGCCGACCAAATTGAATCTGTCCGCAACCAAATTGTCGAACAAGTTCAAATGGTTCAGGACAAGTTTCAGTCAGCAATGGATGGTATTTTCGGGAAAATCCGGGATTACCTCAATTCGCTCGATCGACCAGAGCTCAACTACGAAGGCATCAAGCGGGACTTACGCAAAGTGTTTGACGACCCGCAGGCCGGATTTGACGCGATTAAAGAGCGTTTAGGTGAGTTCGATCGCGCTACTTTAGTTGCCCTGCTGAGTTCTCGTTCCGATATTTCCGAGGCACAGGCTCACCGAATTGTTGACCAAATGGAAGGAGCAAGGGACAGCGTTTTATTGCGATCGGAACGCCTGCAAAATGAAACCAAAAAACGCATCAAACAGCTCAAGAACAAGGCCAAGCAGCAAGCAGAAGATGCGCGCGAAGCGGCAGCCGCCGCAGCTTGGTGGCTGTTCGGTACGGCTCTGACTTCTGTGGTTGTTTCGGCTTTGGCTGGAGCAATAGCAGTCAACGGGATTTCGGGTTTGTTTAGCTAGATTTTCAACGAGTTTGAAATAAAGTTCTCCTGATTCTAGGCTGGCTGTTTGCCAGCCTATTTTCTTTGGAATGATATCATGTCCGGTTGATTTGGTGGCATTGGAATTATTATGCAGTGCGAGCGTCCTCGCTCGCGGTATGGATCGCGAGCGAGGACGCTCGCACTGACATTATCCAAATATATGATTCCGATGCCACCGAAAACGATATTATTTATCGCCGATCGAACTAGGAGGAAATACTTTAGATAAATCTAGGGACAAATCCCCAAAATTAGGGAGGGCAACTGTTTCGTTAGGCAGAAAAATTCTCTTGACGCGATAACCAAATTTGCCTTGCGAATTCTGATAAGGTTCGCTGTAACATTCCAAACAAATTTCTAATAAATTAAATATCCAATAATCAGAGATAGCCGCTTCAGCATAAAGGGGCAACTTGACTTGTTTGTCGTAATTCAAAGAAGAATCCGCAATCTCAATCAGTAACAATATATCCGCTGTTGTGGGGTGACAGGATAAATAGTCATCAGGGCGATTTTGCACGATCGCGCGATCGGGTTCAGGTTCGCTGTCATCCGGCAGAATAATCGGTTGTTGCCCTCGCAGTGTCGCCCTTTCTCCCAGCAGCTTAAATAACTCGCGTTCCAAGCGTGTCTCGCAAACAGAGTGAGCGGTACCTTTAGCTGCCATTTTCACAAGTTCTCCCTTGATTAACTCAACTCGATCGTCCTCACCAAAGAACCCCAGTTCTGTCAGGCGATGATATTCCGCTATGGTGAAACGTTTTGCAGTTGCGATCGACATAACAGCCACCTCAATACAGGTATGTTGCGATTATAGGCGATCGTCGATCGGCTAAACAATGCTAATCATGAGCTTCGCTAACAACAATCTTGTCAAATTTGCCTCATCCTTTGGTTGCACTTTTTCCCAATTTTTGTGAATTTACTCGCCGAACTTATGTCCGGGATCATCTCTGTCTTAAGCAAGATTCTAGCATCACTATTTATTAGGTACTTTAACTTAAGTAGCAAACAAAAGTTTTCTCAAAAATAAGAAAACTGAGCAATACATATTATTTTGGAGGCTTGAATGACCTTTACTACCAGTGCTTACGACCAAGGAAAAGCAGATATTAAGCAGTTGAGTGTAGACGACCAATTAGGTTTGCTGTGGTTTGTTTACACCGAAATGGGCAAGTCAATAACGCCAGCGGCTCCCGGTGCTTCCGGTTCGGAAATCGCTCAGGGTTTGTTCGAGCAAGTCAAGCCTCTGCCCCACCAAGAACAACTACAAGTAATGCGGGACATTGCCTCAAAAGCAAATACTGAAATCAGCCGGATGTACGGCTCGATGAGTCCTGAAACCAAGCTGGCTTTTTGGTATTTCCTAGCGGTAGGAATGGACGAAGGAACTATTATTCCCGTGCCTCCAGACTATCAACTTCCCGACGCAGGAAAAGCTTTATTAGGAAAGATTGAGGGGATGGATTTCCAGCAGCAAATTGATTTCCTTCGCGGTACAATTTTAGAAATGGGTGCTGAAGCCGCTCCGGGGGCTGGCATTTAAAAATAGGACTTACGAAAAACAACCCGGTTTCTCGGAGAATATTGGGTGTGCTAAGGACGCATTTTTTAGGAAGAAAGCCGGCTTTTAGCCGTTTGATACGTAAGTCCTCAAAAAGATTAGTAAGGAATGAGAATTAAATAACTTACAATGCGTGATGGTTCTTGTGGGATGGGCACTCTTAGCCCGTCCAGAAAGGGCGGGCTAAGAGTGCCCAACTCCTACTTCCCACTTTCAAGAGTGTAAATTATTTAATTCGCCATCCTAAGTAGCTCAAACTAATACGCCGCGCCAGAAACCCGGTTCAAGAAACCGCGTTTCTGGCTGTTCTGTTTTTTTAGCTTTACGGCGACTATCCGCACTTTACAGCTAATAACTGAATTCAACGGATTTATTTCCTACAACTTCCGGCGCAGCGACTGTTAAACGCATATTTTCGCAGGCAACTGTTAGCAAGGGCTGACCCAAGTTAAAACTGGCAAAAGGGCTTTCTTCTGGCACATCTAACTCGCCTCTAATCAAGCCGATTTTAGAACCCAATTCTCCTTTAAATAACAGCAAATTGCTGCTGTCAGCGCTGAAAACATTTCCGCTAAAAGGCACCGGGAAGGCTAAAGTTTGCTGGCTGTAATTGAGGCTGCACAGTTGACGGTTTCCTTGGCTAACTGTGACGCGGTAGCCTAGGGGTGCTGCCTTTACCGAATCGCTACCTTCCCAACTAAATTGAGCTAATTCTTTAGGAAGTCCCCAAATTTCGCGCCCGCCAGCTACCGAGTTAGGATTGTCTACGTAGATGTGGGAAATCCAAGCGCCCCATTTTCCTGCATAATTGGCGATCGCACTAACTACAATTAACTCATTGTACTCCATCACCGAACCCAACCCGTAGGACGATATATAAATGCCAGCTAGGGTTTTTCCGGGCAATACAGAGACAATTTCTAAGTCAGAGGGAACCAAGGGGCGCACTCGTGCCACATCTACCAATTGTAAAGTCCCAACAGCATAACCTTGCAGATTCCAAGGTGCAGATGGATATACCATTTTCAGTGATTAAATTTATGATATTTTATATTTATTTTAGCTTGGGGCTTCAAAAAGCCACAATTTTGGGTATTTCTTCACAAGTTGTTATGAGTTTACTTTATTTAAACAAATTAATATGTGACGGTAAATTTGATGAATAGTTGACTTGGGTTATCTGTTGTATGGGGGCGGGTTTAGTAATATTGTTAGTAGGAATTAGATATTTTTCGTAAAACCCGCCCCTACAGATATTATCAGCGTTTATCCGCGTTCATCTGCGGTTAAAAACCTCCAAGTCTACTTACTAGCATAACCCGTACTCACCAAAAACTCCCGCAACTTCCCAAAGTATTGAGTGCGATCGCGCCCTTGATAAACCCTCTCCAACAATTGCCAACCTTCCGCCTCCTGGCCCATGACATACTTGTTCGCCATGAAGGCCGCCAAAACCCCTTTCACCTCCCCATCTTCACTCAGACGCTTGTTAGATTCCAGCCAAAGCTCAGCAGAATTCGTGTATATTTCCACCGGATACTGTTTGCTAACATCTTGCATTTTACCTTGGCGGTACTGCCAAATTTGCAGCGGAAAGCGAGAATCAGCGTAATTTGTAAAAGCCTCGGAAAATCTGCCGTCCTGACTCTTAAACTCTGGGATATCATTTTTGCCCAAATCGACAATTTCGTAACTCACATTGCCCCAGAAATGCTTGAGATGAGTGTATTTGCTAGCTGCCGAATCGTAGCGGTAAATAAACGAATAATTGCAGCAGCGGACACCGCTTTTGGTTGAGACTAAATCTGCCAGCACTTCCGGTTCCTTGTCCCCGTCTAAATCACGAATTCGCAGCGATAAAAAACGTCCTTCTGCTATTTCTTCGCTGGCTCTTTTGTCTGGATTATCTACTAGAGAGCGAGTCGGAATCAGCACTGGTTCTTCTAATAAAATTTTACCGTCACGGATAATTTTGATGCGGAGATTTTTAGCATTTTCTGCTTCTTTTACGAAAGAAACTTCCGCCCGAACTTTTCCCGCTTCCGAGGTTTCTGTTGTTCGAGGCGGGCCGATATTCGCCGGAACTTGGGCGATATATTCCGAAGGAATTAAGGCAGTTTGGCCGGGTTTGGCGATCGCCTGACAGAAAAAACTTGCTACTTCGGCGCGAGTAGCATTCCGAGTAGGTTCTAGCTGTTTAACAGCCGGATAATTGACTACAAGTTGTTTTTCTGTGGCGGCGGCGATCGCACTTCTAGCCAGTTCGGGAATGTCCCGCGCATCTTCAAAAGTCGCATCCAAAATCTCAGCCGCCGGCCCTGCGGGTGTATATTTTAAGCCGCTGGTTAAAGCTACCAAAACCTGCCAGCGGGTAACATTCAATGTCGGGTTAAAAATACTGCCGCTGTAACCGGACATAAAACCCGTCTGATAAGCTTCTCGAATTGCTTTAAAACCCCAGTAATTTGTGGGAATATCTGCAAAGCCGATCGGAGATCGGACGGTTTGGGCATCTGGAAAAGCCATGCGAACCATGGCCGCAAACTCAGCGCGGCTGACGGGGCGATTCGGGCGAAAAGTGCCGTCTTCGTAATAGCCACTGATAATTTTTTTCTGTGCTAACTCCTCAATGCAAGCTTGCGCCCAATGGTTGTTAACATCCGTAAATTTGGCTTGAGCAAATGCCGGGGGTACATTCATGCCCGGAAACACTAAATTCCCGATGATTATCCCCAGGGCTACCAGTAAACCGATGATAGCTTGCCATCTGTGCGATCGAATCATAGAACAGACTCCTCTACTTACCAATTGGCGATCGAAACCGAAGCAAATTTTATAGAATACTAGGTATTTTAACCTGTTTCTCTTAACATACTCATGACTAGCGCCTTCACAGCCGCGCAGTGATTCCGAGAATTGCGAAGCAATTTCAAAGCTTGGCTATTGCTGCGCTTGGGATTGCAGTGACACAATCATGCAGAAACTTGTTCCCACAGTCGATCGACTGTCACGAATTTGTAACCTTTATACAAAAGCAATGGAATTATTTTATCCGCAGAGGCTGCCACATCTTCGCCACCGCAATAGCCGTCGTGCAGTACAATAATTGATCCGTTTTCTGTTTGCTGCACGATGCGACTAATAACTTTCCTAACCCCCGGCCTCACCCAATCTTCCGGGACGACACTCCACATTACAGGGCGATATTCCCACTGTTGCAATAACTCTAGTGTTCGCGGCGTAAAAATGCCGTTGGGTGGCCGCACGTCCAGGATTAATTTTGGGTCTAAATCGCAAGCTTTGGCAATTGCTTTTTGCGTGTCTTCTAAACTTTGTTTGAGTTCGTGGGTTTTGAGTTTGGGAAACGATATATGCTGGTAGCCGTGGAGACCGATCCAGTGTCCGCGATCGCAAACTTCCTTAGCCGTTTCTGGATGCCTATCCACGCAAAAACCTAGCAAGAAAAAACTAGCTTTGATGTCGTATTTATCTAAAACTTTTAACAGTTGAGGTGTGTGCTGACGGTGAGGCCCGTCGTCAAATGTGAGGGCAATTTCTCGGCTGTTGATATCTCCCGTCCACAGACATCCGGGAAAAGCCGATTTGAGAATGGGATGAACGACAGGAAACAGGGGTGCTAATGGCATTGATTAACCTGGATAAATGCGATCGGGTAGAAATGAAGCTGCGTTACAATAGAATAAAGTTAACTCAATCTAGGTAAATATGACAACTGCTGTTGAGATAGGAACGCTAATTGTCCGCACGCCGGGAACCTGTGGCGGCCGCCCGCGAATTGCAGGAACTAGAATTACGGTAGAGAATATTGCTATTGATTTTAATGCCGGGATGACTCCCCAGCAAATCATTGATGAAAGACCGCATTTGACTTTAGCACAAATTTATGCAGCACTCACTTACTATTACGCGAACAAGGAAGCAACGGACGCCGAAATAGCAGCTTACTACGAAGAGTATGACCGTTTGGAAGCAGAATATATGGCAGGTAAGCTATCGTGAGCCGAATTTGTTTATACATGGATGAGGATATTCTCCAACGCTCGCTGATACTCGCTCTGCGAACCTCTGGTGTAGACGTAATAACTACCTCGGACGCTAACAAGCTTAGCTGTTAAGATGAGGAACAACTGATCTGGGCAGCGGAGCAAGGGCGTGCCATATACAGTTTCAACACTAAAGATTTTTGTCGTTTGCACAGTACCTTTATTGCCCAAAATATCGGTCATGCTGGAATTATTATGGGAGTGCAACAGCGGTACTCGATTGGCGATCAGTTGCGGGTTTTTTTTAACTTGATTGCTGCTAAGTCAGCCGAAGAAATGATAAATCAATTGGTGTTTTTAGCTGAGTACATTAGATATGAATAAAAGCTTGAAATAACCGATTGCACCGGAAACTACCAGCCTCTTTAACTCCTTTGATATAGACTCAATCTAGCCACAGTCGCATCGACCTCTATCTCGCGGTCGATGCGATCGCCCTACAGCGTCCTCCTATACTGAAAACCAGCACTACTAATCGAAAAACCATCAAGGAGGAACAATGACAGAGGAATATTTAGCCGAACGAACAGTTTCAGCCGTATTTAAGGAAGAAGAACAATTAGACGGCGTAATTCGGCGGTTGCTCGATCGCGGAGTTTCCCGCGACCACATCTCAGTAATGGGAAAAAACTTTCAATCTAAAACTAAAATTGCCGGCTTTATTACTAAAAAAGATGTGATATTAGGCGGTCTGCGAAGCGGGGCGATTTTTGGTTCATTATTCGGTTCTTTTTTGGGTTTGCTAACAGGCGTCGGCGTGCTGTTTATTCCCTTTGTCGGTGCAGTAGTATCGGCGGGCCCGCTGGGTGCGGTACTGTTGGGTGCAGCTAGCGGCGCGATCGCAGGTTCGGCCGGTGCGGGTCTAGTTTCCGCTTTAGTCACCTTGGGAATGCCGGAAGACAAAGCAACTATCTATCAAACCCGCGTTGAAGCAGGCGAGTTTCTCGTGATGGCAGAAGTCGCCGCCGACCGATCGGGCGAATTTCAACTCTTGCTAGAAAGTGCAGGCGGCGAAGAAGTTTCAGTTAGCGAAATGACGCTGCCGCGCGCCGTCAAAGGTCGCTGCAATAGTCCGGCAGACTTATCTCCAGAAGTGCGATCGCACCTGTCGGAAGCTGCTCAAAAAACCTTTATGGAATCCTACAACGCCGCATTTGATGAAAGCAACGACTCGATACAAGCGGAACACACTGCTTGGGACGCCATTCACCAGCAGTACGAAGAAGATGAAAACGGCGTTTGGACTAAGCCTTTAGCGAAAGTCTAGTCTTGCAATCGCAGCAAACTAATAAAAAATACGATCGAGCCTCTAGAACTGCGGTTTTGGAGGCTTTGACGATTTTAGATTTTAGGTTTTAGATTGGTGCAAGACTTAATTAGATTAGGACTTAGGCATGGGGGGCCCAGAAACCGGGTTTTTTTACGAAAAGACGCGTTGGAACCCGTAGATTCGGTAAAAAACCCGGTTTCTTTGTCGGAGTGCCTCCAGGAGTGTATATTTTATATTTTATAATTGTGAAAAACTTAATTTTTAAGAATTTGGTAATGGCCGAAAGTCTCATTACTGTTTGAAATTGGTATTGCACTAGGTTGCGTTGTCCAGTACAATCTATAAGCTTGCAATATAAAATTGAGTTAAGCAAATGCAAAAATACGTTTGTACAGTTTGCAGTTACGTCTACGATCCAGAAGTAGGCGACCCCGACGGAGGCATAGCTCCCGGTACACCCTTTGAAGATATCCCCGACGATTGGGTTTGTCCCACTTGCGGGGCGGCAAAATCCGATTTTGAACCAGAATAAGCGAGAAAAAATTTGTCCGATCGAATGCTCAAAATTACAGTCATAGGTGGCGGTGCTGCTGGTTTTTTTAGTGCAATTACCTGTGCCAAAACCTACCCGCAGGCCCGCGTCACTTTACTAGAAGCTGGCCGGCAACTCCTGGCAAAAGTTCGCATCTCTGGTGGCGGGCGCTGCAACGTGACTCACGCTTGTTTTGACCCGGGTGTTTTAGTGCAGAATTACCCCAGAGGAGGGAAAGCTCTGCGCGGTGCTTTTACTCGATTTCAACCCCGCGATACTGTAGAATGGTTTGCAGGTCACGGTGTGAAGTTGAAAACCGAAGAAGACGGGCGAATGTTTCCCATCACCGACGATTCGGCGACAATTGTTAACTGTTTGATCCGCGCTGCTGAGGATGCAGGCGTAAAAATTCGCACCGGGGATGCAGTAGTTTCAGTAAAGAAGTTAACGGGCAACACCGCAGAGGGCAAACAGGGGGACACCGCCCCTAGGTTTGAAATTGAGTTGAAGTCGGGGGAGAGTTTAAAGTGCGATCGCATTCTTCTCGCTACAGGCAGCAATCCATCGGGTTATAAGTGGGCAAAAGAGTTGGGTAATACTGTAGAACTGCCCGTTCCTTCTCTATTTACTTTTAATATTTCCGATAGCAGAATCAAAGATTTAGCCGGAATTTCTGTTCCTAATGCTAAGGTGAAATTGCCGGGAGCTAAATTAGAACAAAGCGGGCCTTTGCTAATTACTCACTGGGGTTTAAGCGGGCCGGCTGTACTCAAACTTTCGGCTTGGGGTGCGAGATTTTTGCACGATCGCCATTATAAAACATCTGTACTGATTAATTGGCTTCCCCAGTACAATGCGGAAGTTTTGCGGCAGCAACTGCTAGCAGTTAAGTCCCAGTTGTCGCACCGATTGATTGTCTCTAGCTGTCCGTTTCCGGTGCCGCGCCGCCTCTGGGAACGCTTGACAAGTTCGATCGGCATTGATGAGCAAAAACGCTGGGCCGACTTATCGAATAAAATCCTCGATCGCCTCCTGCAAGAACTCGTTCAAGGCGAATATCAGGTTGCCGGAAAAGGCGCTTTTAAAGAAGAGTTCGTCACCTGCGGCGGTGTCAACCTCAAAGAAGTCGATTTTAAGACAATGGAAAGCCGCCGCTGTCCCGGACTTTTCTTTGCGGGCGAAATCTTGGATATCGACGGAGTGACGGGCGGTTTCAACTTCCAAAGTGCCTGGACTACGGCGTGGTTGGCCGGGAACGCGATCGGCAAACCATCCGATTTTAGATTTTAGATTGGGGAATACTTGCTTTGTAAAGGTTTGGGAGTTGCGATCGGCTCGCCTATATTAAATTTTGTGTTATTTTTGAATTAAGGCGCACCAAATGTGTGTCAACTTCAGCTTGTAGACAAAATTCGCCGTTTGGCGGACTTAACATTGGGTGAGATACATGAAAAACTTGAATCTAAAAACCCTAAAGTTCGATCGCAACCTTGAGGGCCATTTTGACTCACCTTTCATCGAAAAAAATGGCTTGCTGGAATTCAACCCCAAATTTATCACTCCCGAATTTTTAACAACCTGGACGTTTGAAACACACCTGTACGGCGAACAAGTTGCGATCGACCACTTTGTCCTCACATTCCCTAGCCGCACCGAACTAGAAAACTACGCCGAATCTTTTTACCCCTTCGGCGCCAAAATTGTCGAAGGCCCCGACTTGTTCCCGATTAACTTTTGTGCGGAAAACATTAACGTTCCCTCCGACTTGTGGCTGCATTTAATGACTTTATTAATGCCAGCGGGCGGCTTAGTAGTATTAGATGCGCCCCACGCAGCCGGCGACCAAAAAAACCGCTTTCAGCAAGAAAGAGGATTAGAAGCAGTTCACCACGTCGCGATTCGAGTCGAAAACGTGCAGAATGCTGCTAAAATATGGCAAAATAAAAACTTTAAACCGCTATCAGAGCGTCCTCTAGACTACGGCTCATTAACCCAGTGGTTTCTGCAAAACCCCGCCGGACAAATCATCGAATTAATAGAACGTCGCCCCGGCAACAACGCCACTTTCGACTGCCAAAATATATCTGGTTTGCGCCTTAGTGAAGTCGCCAGTCAGTAGGGCCGGCAAGATGCCTGCCCCACAATTAGCAATTACCAATTCTACATTACAAAATAAAATCTATGGTTGCAATAAAAATCCCTAAAGTCACTTTTCAACCCCCAACATTCAACTCAGTTGAAGAAGAACGCCGCCACCGAAAACAGCGTTTAGCCGCCGCATTCCGATTATTTGCCCGCTTCGGATTCAGCGAAGGAATTGCCGGACACATCACCGTCCGCGACCCCGAACACCTCGACCATTTCTGGGTCAATTCTTTTGGAATGCACTTTAGTTTAATTCGAGTCAGCGACCTAATTTTAGTCAACCACAAAGGCGAAGTTGTTGAAGGAAATAAACCCGTCAACGAAGCAGCATTTGCCATTCATTCCCAAGTGCACAGCGCCCGCCCCGACGTAATTGCAGCAGCCCACGCCCATTCTCCCTACGGCAAAAGTTGGTCGAGTTTGGGCCGCCTGCTTGACCCGCTGACGCAAGATGCTTGTTCGTTTTATGAAGACCAAGCTTTATTTGACGATTACACCGGAGTTGTTTTGGAAATCGAAGAAGCTAAACGCATCGCCAAAACTTTAGGTGAGAAAAAAGCCATTATCTTACAAAATCACGGACTGTTAACAGTAGGTCAAACAGTAGATGAAGCAGCTTGGTGGTTTATTGCAATGGAACGTTCTTGTCAAGCGCAGTTAATGGCAGAAGCAGCGGGAAAACCAATTCTCATCAAGCCTGAATGTGCGCGTTTGACACAGCAGCAAGTAGGGTCTCACCGCATGGGATGGTTTAGCTTTCAACCGCTTTATGACATGATAGTGCGTCGGGAACCTGACTTATTAGATTAGGAACTAGGCGGTGGAAACCGCTATTACACAAACACAGTCCGCCTGCGGCGAATAAAGAATGAAGGGGGTATTAAAGCCTGATTTAGTATCAGGAGTGCAAAAGTTATAAATTCATGCTGAAGCCGATTCCAACCAAGCTATCAAATCCTCTTGACTGGTAAAATCTAGCAATATTTCTCCTAAATCATCTAATTGTTCGATAGATAACTGCTGGATGCGAGTTTTAATTTCTGGTGGGATTTCGCCAGTGCGCCGCGCGACTTGACGCAGGATTAATGCTGTTTGCCCCTCAATTATGCCTTCTTGGCGACCTTCTTGCATCCCCTTAATAACAGCACCGCGTTGGTCTTCAAAGAACATTTCCCGCTTTTCTAATGATGCTAACTCGTCAAGGTTTAAGGTAGACCTGTTAGCAATGTTAAAAGCTGTTTGAATTTCGGGTACTGACGCCAATTTATCCGGTATTTCCTCCAGTTCAGGAGCATTTTTTATAAAATAAATCCAGCTTTGAATCAGATTTTCAACTTGTTCTAATTTTTTGTTAAACTTTGGTAGTTCAACAAAAACTAACTCTATTTCTCTATAATACTCGAAGTTTTCTTCGACTTCTTTAAATACAAAATGTGAGAGAAACTTTTCGGTATTTTCAAACAGGATAAAATCCGTAATTGTGAGAGCAATGAGAGGATTTAATTTTGAGTAGCCTTCTCTGCGTTTGAGTTGAGTGGCGTAGGTTTTGGCTGCATTATATATGACGCGCTTAGTAAAAGCTTCTACATTGATGACCTGCATTTCGATAATTACAGTTTTGTTGCCCGTAATTTTTGCTTTGACATCCAGGTAAGTGTCTTTTAATCCAGTAACGCTAGGCGCGGCGTAGGGATCGATGATTTCTAAGTCTTTAATTGTCGGCTCTGCGTTGTAGAGCATAGCATTGAGGAAGCTAATCAAAACTTCTTTGCTCTGGGGCGAAGCAAAGATTTTTTTGAAACCAAAATCTGTCTTAGGGTTGATGAAATTCATAATTGATAATTAGTAAATGGTGTTTCAATGTGATAATTATATCACAAAATTCCTTCCATTTCTAAATCTTCAATTATCTGCAATCCGCGCGGGTCGCCAACTCGCAAAAGTGAAGATTTAGCATCTTCCCGCACGCCCATATCTTCATCTTCTTCTAAAGCTTCAATTAGACCATCGATCGCCCCAGCGTACACTATATTATTCGGCAATTCTCGCGCCAGTTGCCCGATCGCCCAAGCGCAGTTGCTCCGCACAGCAGATACAGAATCTCCCCGCAGCGCTTCAATCAACGGCGGAATCGCCGCAATCACCACATAGTAACCAACTTTTGCCATTTGACCCAGAGAACTCGCCGCCCACAAACGCACCGCCGAAATATCAGTTTTCAGAGAATCAATTAAAGATGGCAAAGCGCGGTGGTCCCTGCAATTTCCCAAGGCCCAAACTACCCCTTTGCGAACGTAACCGTTCCAGTCGCGGTTAAGTTGAAGAATCAGTGGTTCCACAGCATCGGGACTCGGATTTCGCCCCAAAGCATAAGCCGCGCTTACCCGCACCAAGGGGCAACCGTCTCTCAATAAATTAATTAAATGCGAAATTGCTCGATCGTCCTGCAGTTCGCAAAAAGCCCGCGCCGCAATCATCCGGTGCTGAGGTTCCGGGGATGCAAGCATTGGCAGCATTTCATCGGGATCTGGCAGCGGGGGTTCGGATTCGTCAAAATGATCCAAAGGGCTTTCCAGTTCCGTGTCAGTATCAAGGGCGTTGGGGTAGTCGTTATTGTTCATAAAAAAACTTTACCGCACAGAGGATGCTCCTAAGCAACTCAGTCAGCAGTCAGCACTCAGCAGTCAATAATTGTAGGGGGCGCTTGTCAGCAACAGGCTTTCCGGCCTGTTCCACAACAGATAAATTTTCTTGTGGAACAGGCCGGAAAGCCTGTTCCTAAAAGGCTAATTGAGAATGGTGCAACATATGACTTACAACAAACAAATTCCTCTGCTGTCACCTAAGTTTGTAGTGAGGACTTCAGTCCTCATAATTGCTGTCACCTAAGTTTGTAGTGAGGACTTCAGTCCTCATAATTGGCATGAATCAGGACTTTAGCCCTGATTCCAAACCAGTAGAATTTATATTTCAAAGGGATTTGAGCATCGACAGGGAATGAGTTTGATAGCCTAATTTTTGATATAGATTCACCGCAGGCTGATTGCTCAGAAATACTTGCAAACCAATTTGCTGATCGCCCCTTTCCCGCGCCCAATTTTCAGCATGAATAACTAAAGCTGCACCGACTCCCAGACGGCGATGTTCCGGTGCTACGTACAGCAAAAAAATGTGAGCGTAGCGTTCTCCGGTGGTTTGGTCGATCGCATTTCCCAACCACAAACATCCGACAACCGATGTCAGATTTTGGGCTTGAGATTGGGGATTGAGATACTGCGAGGGCAGCGCCGGCAAAATTTCTGCCTCTTCCTGGGTGTTTTTCTGGCACTCTACCCACCAAACCGGCGTCTGGTTAGAAAAATACTGCTCGACAGTTTGAGCCAAATGTCCCAATTCCCCATCCGGGTAAAGCTCTCGGTAAGTCCGGTGCATAAACTTTACCAGTTTTGCTCGATCGAGTCCCGATCCCGATCGCAGCCCGTAGCCCGGTATCAGTTGAGCAGACATCAGCTCAGCGGACACGGAAAGCGGCATAATTTAGCCCCAAGAAAATTGGATTCACCACTGCCGCTTGCTTTTGGGGAATCGCTTCCTCAATCGGTGCCGGGGCAGCCATGTCACCAGGCAAAAAGATGCGAGCACTGACTGCTACCAGAGCCGCGAAAAATACTAATACCGCTATTAATGGAGCAATGTATTGACGAATGATACCCATAACCGCAAAAACTTAATTCTTGAGTTGATATTATCAAGTGTACCATACAAATCTGGTCAGCTATAATGGCTGCCATTGGACAATTAGCTCAAGAAGAGAGCGATCGCAAATACCAACAAACAGAAAATCTAATATTATGAGTGCCTCGCCTGCTGTTTATGAAGCTCTAGCTAAATCAATTGTTTTTTTGAATCAAAAGCCGAGCGCGCAAAATGAAGTTTCGACTTTCCTAGATACTAATGGCTACTATATCGATCGCATATTTGACGACCCCGAAACCAACTTTTATGCGATCGGGTTCGGTTCATCCAATCCCGAAAACCCGCCCGCCCTCGTATTTAAAGGTACAGACTTCATCGACGGCGACGCTATCTTTTCCGACTCGCGGGACATTGGTTTACCTGAATTTGAAAAAAACAAAGATAATATCCAAAATTGGCTCACAGAAATCGGTCAAAATACTGGTAAAAACCCCAACAAATTATTGCCCGATGTCATCGGACACAGTTGGGGCGGAGCAGTCGCTCAAATTGTAGCAACAGAATACACAACTCTGACCGGCGATATCTTTACTTTCAACTCTCCAGGAGTATCAGCGAGTACATTCACCAGTTTTCGGAGAAATCTCGGCAGAGTCGGCAACAAAAATGTCACTCACTACATTGTCAGCGGAGATTTCGTCAGCTTGTTTGGTGAAGCATTTATTCCGGGTAAAGTATTTATCCAAAGTTTTACCGATCCGAGTATTAATCCCTTAACTGTTTTGGCAAAACATCGAACTGAAAATTTGTTAACTAATCCGCCCGTGGGTTTTTTGCAGAGGCAAATTTCCGTAGAACAATTAAACAGTCCTGAATTTACTTATAACAACGATTCAGATTTTAACGAGTTTATCGCTGCCATGAATTTGGCCTTGCCCAATGTGTCAGTCGCCATCAGAAGCAGAGGCGGTGCAGAGAGTGTGAGAACCGCACCAGAATTTTCTTTTGTGCAGTTGATCAGACAAATGCAATACGGTTTAGCTCCCTTACAACCGAATTATTTATCAGGCGACGCTCGCAACAATACTGCTACGGGGGGCCCTGGAGAGGATACAGTTACCGGCAACGGCGGTAACGATACTCTCAGAGGCAATCGAGGTAATGACAGCATCATCGGTGGTGATGGCGACGATTTCTTGTACGGCGGCAGAGATAACGATTATTTGGAGGGGGGCGACGGAAATGATTTGGTTTCCGGCGAGTTGGGCAACGATTTTTTAATTGGTGGTGCGGGGCGCGATCGCTTTGTATTGGAACCCGGTGGCGGAGCAGATGTGATTGTAGATTTTCAAGATAGTGAAGATTTAATTACCCTGTCGCGGGGTCTAACTTTTCCTCAAGTTACAGTAACCCAAGGTGTTGACGGAGCTTTAATTAGTATCCCGATTACTGGGGAAATTCTTGCTACTCTCAGAGGCGTAGTTGCCAGCGATATTAGTCGGGTAGATTTTGTATAGTTTTAGGGCGAGCAAAATTTGTATTTGTGGTGGCGAGAAACCCGCATGGGTTTTGTATCGAGAGGTTTTTTTTGTTAAAAAATCTCAATTAATTTGCCCCTAAAAAGCCACTAAAAATGACCCATTAATATGGTTAATAAACGAAGTTTATAGTAAACTGAGTTAAGTAGCTTAAAAACTAATTCCCCATCAAACGACAGGAAATAAAAAAATATGCCCTCCTCCCCCGCCGCTTACGAAACTATAGCCAAGCAACTTGTTTACATAGATGACCAGCCCCAGTTTCAAACTTTAGTTCAAACAGGTTTGAGTGCTGCTGGCTACCAAATCGATCGCACCTTTGACGATCCCGGAACTGGATTTCACGCGATCGGCTTAATTTCCACCACCCCAGACAAACCGCCTGTTTTGGTAGTTCGCGGCACTGACTCGCCCGTAGACGATATTGCCAACGCAGACCCGCGGGGCGCAGGTTTCAACCAATTTGAAGCCAACAAACAAGCATTAGGAAATTGGCTGACACAAATCAGTCAAGATACAGCCAAAAACCCCAGCCGCTTGCCACCAGATGTTCTCGGACACAGCTTAGGCGGCGCCATAACGCAACTAGCCGCCACCGAATTTACATCTACTATCGGAGATGTTGTCACCTTCAATTCTCCCGGAGTTGCTCAGAGTACAGTCAATACATTCAAGCAGAAAGTCGGCCCAGGAAAAAATGTAACTCACTACATAGTTAGCGGCGATTTTGTGAGTTTGGGAGGAGAAGCTTTCCTACCGGGAAAAGTAGTTCTTCAAACATTTACTAACCCGATTATCAACCCGCTACTTGTCTTGGAAAAGCACACCCAAAACGGTTTGTTAACTTCTCCTCCTCCCGGCTTGACTCAGACAGAAATCTCTGTAGACCAGTTGAACCGCCCTGATTTCACTTTCACAGATTCAGATTATTTAGAACTGTTAGCTAGCTTAGACTTTGCACTGCCAACCTTAGCAACATCGCTGGAATCGCGCAGCAGTTTAGAACAATTAAGAACCACTCCGGGAAGCTCGTTTTTAACAAACGTTGTGGCAATGCAAACTGCTCTCGATGTCTCCAAAATTAACAATTTAGTAGGCGACGATGCCAACAATACAGCATCAGGTTTTGCAGCGGACGATATTATCACTGGCAATGGGGGAAACGACACTCTCAGCGGCAACAAAGGCAACGATATTATCAGCGGTGGCAGCGGCAACGACCTACTATTAGGTGGTAAAGGGGATGACAATTTGAGCGGTGGAGAAGGAGACGATACACTCATTGGCGCAGGGGGTGCGGATCTCTTAATCGGTGGCACTGGACGCGACGTATTGGTGTTAGGAGCAGGTGCCGGTACAGATACACTTATAGACTTTCAAAAGGGTCAAGATTTAATCGGTTTGAGCGGAGGTTTGAGCTTCAACCAATTGAGAGTTACTCCAGGCGATTTTATAACGACGATCGAAATTGCCAGTAACGGCGAAGTTCTTGCCAGTATTACTGGCATTCCAAGTAGTCCGCTAACAGCTAGCGATTTTATTGCGATTTAGTTGGCTGGCAATACAGATATTCGGTAGGGACACAACAATGTTGTGTCCTTATTTTATCTTATGAACGCAAGGGCACAGAATTTATACTCATTCCATGATTAAAAACATGAATATTCCTGTAGGGAGGGGTTGACCGAAATCTCTAAAAGTAGTGCAGACATTGGTAAACCCGACCCGCCCGAATCTTATAATTATAGCGATCGGACTTGATATTAATCGAAATCGTCCAGTCCAGGCCTGGGCATGGATGCTAATTTTTTCTCATCTTCTAGGGGCAGAAAGAAAATCGTCAGCATACCGGGAATCACAGCCAGCGCGCTCATCAAAAAATAATTTTGATAGCCGAGATTCGCCTGCAAGTAGCCGCTAAAAACTCCCGGAATCAGCACTCCTGCGGCCATAAAAGCCGTTGTAATTGCATAGTGAGATGCTTCGTATTCAGGGCGGACAGTCCGCATCAAGAACACTGTATAGGCAGCTACGCCAAGTCCGTATGTAAATTGCTCGATCGAGTTTACAGCATAAGCCCATTCAATCCCCGGTTGATTGATTGCCAACAGCCAATACAGCACGTTAGTCGAATTTTGCAGAATTGCCGTCGGCCACATCCATTTTTTCAATCCTTGTTTGGCAATCAAATAGCCGCCCAACAACCCTCCAATTAACAAAAACATTACCCCTAAAGTACCGGATAATAAGCCCATATCCGACGTGGAAACTGCTAATCCTCCTTTCTCAACTTTATCCATTAAAAATGGCGGAGCCATTTTAAACGTCAAGGCATCGCCCAAGCGAAAAATCAAGACGTAAGCCACAATCCAACCTATTTTATCTTGCTGGAAATAAGTTTTGAATGCTTCGATAAAGCTGGTTCTTTGTTGAGGAGTGTCGGATTCCAGATCGTAATTGCGAGGATAGGGAAGATACCACCGCTGAAAAAGATATATCAGCACAAACATAATCGCACAAATGCCAAAGGCTGTCGCCCATCCGTAGTTAAGCGCAGACACGCTAAAATCCGAACCGAAAAGTGACAGCGGAATGTTTTGATATATTTTGGTGTCGCCTGTATTTCCGGTGATTAAATGCTGTTCGGCCAGTTTCCCGGCTAAGAAAACCAATAAACCGCTACCGGCAATGACAGCACCTCTATAAGCGGTGTTGCGAACCCCGACAAATAGTGCTTGTTGGTCTTTATTGAGAGTGTTTAAATAAAATCCGTCAATGGCGATGTCGTGAGTAGCTGATACAAAGGCGATCGCGGTAAAGATAACAAGCGATATAATAATCGGTGCCGGCGTTAATACACCAAAAGCGAGGAAAGCAAACAGAAAAGCACAAATGATTTCGGTTGTTAAAATCCATTTGCGTTTGGTGGAATACAAATCAACAACTGGCCCCCACAAACCTTTTAAAACCCAAGGAAAAGACAACAGACTTGTCAATCCGATGATCTCGTTGCTGGTTCCCATACCTTTCAAAAAAATCACCGACATTAAATTAACGACGGTGTAAGGGAGACCTTGAGCGAAGTATAATACTGATACCCACAATCCAGCGTTATGCTTTTTTTCCATTGCAGAGATATTTTACCTAGTTACTTATTTGATTTACTGAGTGCGATCGACAATTCCGGTCAATTAAACCGCTTGCATCACAGTATATGCCATTCCGATGCCAGAGGCAGCCATATAAATAGTGTATTTTAGCATCATTCATACTCAAAACAATTTTTATTTTTGGAAGAAGCCTGCAAAAATTTTTCTTCGTTAAAATGAACGAGGTAAGCGCGAACATTCTTGTCCCAGTCAGAAGTGTCATAAGTTCGCAGCAATTCTAAAGTATTTTCTTCTATCTGATATGCAGTTTTTGGACTATTCACCGGACGTTCGGGACTGTCAGGATTAACAACAATTAAACCTGCATCTAGAAACTGATGCACAGTCTGGCGGCGCACAGTTTCCCGCGTATTTGGCGCATACTTTTTACCGTATTGCTGAGCCATAAATTCCATAATTGGTGTGATTCCCCGAAGTGGAGATTTTGCCAATTCCCAAGCATCCTTTGGCTTGAGGTCAAGCAAAGCCAGAAGGGTTAAGGCGGAACGTTCGTTAACCTGACCTTTTGGAAAACCCAGCGCTGCAAGTATTTCTAGAGATTCATCAATACGGTTCTTGATTGTCATTGGGCTATTTTCTAACGGATTGGTCGCCTTCAGCAGTTGTCTCTCGACAAGTTGATCAATCTCCCGCTGTGTAGGAAATATTTCTCCTATTTGAGCGCCAAGTAAAAGTAATTGCTCTAGATTAGGATACTTCAAATTGCGTAAATCCGTAGCATTAACTTGAGTGTGTCCGTTGAACAGTCGGAAAAACGCATCTACCAAACTCGAATTTAGATAAACGGCTAATCCCCGCGCCAGGGTGAGGTCTAATCCGCGTCCCTGTTGGTGAAAGTAATTCAAATGGTTCTCAAAACCAACGCTAGAACTATTAATTTTGGTGGCATCCCAGACAACTGCAACAATTCGCTTTTTCTCTTCCTTTGACGAGAAGCGCTTGCTCAAAACATAATGTTCGTTAGGTACGAGGAGTGCAGCAGTTTTTTCCGTGACAGCTAAAGCTTGATGCTTTCTCGTGGCTGTGGGATATTCAACACCGCCAGCCGAGAAGTGTGCGGGATAAATCAGCGGAACTGTACCGTTCTCAGGTTTTAGGCGCAAGTCAGAGCGAACACGAAAATCTACAACTTTTCCCGTAGAAACTGTTAAGCCTAATTCCTCTAGGGTGCAAGTAAATTGAGCCATTTGCTCGACTACTTGCTGGCTGACAGAATCCGGTAAAATCCGAATAAATTGCTCGGAATCATTGGGATTAATTAGGGCGGTATAGGGCAGTTGGTGAGACAAAATTAGGTCGTCGCCCACGCTGCTGCTTGAGGTAATTAGTACAGTATCTGGCTGTTCTATTTGTTTGGTGGCGCGCACAATAATAGTTTCTTGCAGCACCGCATCATCGCGAAATGGCAACTGTCGGGATTCAAAGATGTGTACTTGGCGTAAAGCCATCATTTGAAGGAATACTTTGCGGAAGTCTCGAAAGTATAAACCGTTGCAAAAGCTGCGGGGAGTAATCGATACTAATTCACCGTTTGGTTTGAGCAGGTGAGCAGCAGCAACTGTGAAGCCAGCGTAGAGATTGCTGGTTTCTAGTCCTATAGAACGCAGCAAGGTTCGGGCTTGGGATTTAGCGTCTATTTTGGCATAGGGAGGATTGATAATTGCATGGGTAAATTCCCGTTTGACTGGTTGTGTAAATAGATTGGGCTGCAACATATCGGCGCTGTCTTGAATAAAATCTATTTCGCGAATCTCACAGGTAAAAGATATCCCAAAATGCTGACATTCAATACTGCACAATTCTAAAGTTTGCTTGAGGTATTCAATCAGAATAAGGTCGATTTCATAAGCTGTAACGTGCAGGCTACGCGGTTTGTTGGGGCGCTGACAAAGCTCGCAAACAACGGCCGTTAATAGGGAACCAATTCCTGCGCCGGCATCTAAAAGCGATATATCGGGACAGTTAAATTCAAACATTCCCGCCATCAAACTTGCGACGGAGGAAGGTGTTAAAAATTGTCCCTTTTCTCCTCTCTGGCTTTGCTGCAACTTTCGGGTTGCTTCTTGGCGCCAGCCATCTACTCGATCGAGTAAATTGCTTGCTGTTGAGTAGCTGTTACCCGGAAGGGCTAGCGTTTGAAAGTGCGGTACTATCATTTGTTCAAAAAGTGCTCGCCAGTTCAGTTTATTTTCGCCAAAATAGGAATCTCTACGCTATCATAGTACCAGTTTACTCTCTTCCCATAACAGCAAAGGGCAGCCATGAGTCAAGAAAATTTTACATTTCTCCTTGATAGCGAAAAAAAAGAGGCGCTGAAGGCGATCGCTACTGTCACCGATCGCGATTTAACTTATGTTTTAAACGAAGCGATCGCTTCTTACCTAGACATCTATCAATGGCTGCTTGATGAGATTAACAAAGGCGTTGCCGAGGCCGAAGCTGGAGACTTTGCCAGCGATGATGAAGTCCAAGCAGTTTTTGTCAAATTGACCAATGAAAATTAAGTGGCTGCGACAAGCTTTGCGAAATCTAGAACAGGCTCACGCATATATTGTAAAAGACGATCCAGAGGCAGCAAGGCAATTAATTTTAAGGATTCAGGGTGCTGTAGGTCAACTCGCAGAGTTTCCTTTTATGGGTCGAGTTGGTCGCGTAGAATCTACTAGAGAACTTGTCATTTCCAATACCTCTTATCTCATCATCTATCGAGTAAAAGAAGAAAACGTAGAAATTCTCCGTATCCTTCACAGTTCAAGAAAGTATCCAGAAAATTAGGTGATGTTACCGATCGCGATTCTGGGCGAAACAAGTCTACTCGATCGAGTAAATTGCTTACAGTTGAGTAGCTGTTACCCGGAAGGGCTAGCGTTTGAAAGTGCGGTACTATCATTTGTTCAAAAAGTGCGATTTCGAGTTCAGTTTATTTTCGCCCAAAACTGCACCGATGTGCGAAAATGTCAAGCCCACTAGAAAATATATAACTTATCCAAAAGTATGTTTACTGTTCATATAGCTAGATCGGGAGGTAGCTAACGATGACACAAACTCAAACCAAGCGTTATGATTTTACTTAAGTATCTAACTGTAAATGATGACAACTATCAACTGGGGTCAAGTTTTAGATAGCATTCCAGAGAATGCCATTGAAGCGATCGTCAACTCTCAATTTGTGTCGGTTCTAATAGAAGCACTTGGATTCACTAAAAATGACCAGTTTCCACAGTTTCCAACAGGTCAGGGTGCTCAGAAAGTAGATTTCGCAGCGCGTAAAAATACTGATAGTGAGAAGTTTTTGTTCTCTCCTGTCGCTCCCTACTTACTTGTTGAAGGCAAGGGACGGGCAATAGCGACAGGATCTAAAATTAACTTAGCGGAAGGTACTCCCAAATATAACGAGTCTAGGGAACAGATTAAAAGATATCTGCTATCTCCTAACTGCCAAACGGCTCAATGGGGCATTATTACTAATGGCATTCATATCCAGTTATTTCGGAGGCATGGGGAAGTTGTAATTCCTGCAACTGCTTGCACTCTGATTAATAAAGGTAATATTAGTGCTATTGTCCAACATATCAAATCTTTGATTGACAACCCGCCCCGAGCATTGACGGTTTGTATCTATAACAATAAAGGAGGAGTGGGCAAAACGACAACAACGCTCAATTTAGCAGCAATTTTGCGAAAACAGAAAAAGAATGTTCTCGTCGTTGATTTTGATTCACAAAGAGATTTAACTAGAACTCTTGGTCTAGACGTAGGAGCTATTACTTTATCTGACTGTCTGACTGATACAAAAGCAGATGTTAACAAAACAGTTGTTAATTTTAATCACAAGGACAAGCGAGGAAAAATTATACATTTTTTTGACGTGATTCCCTCAAGTGATGACATGGAAGAGTTTACAGATCAGCGTCTAGCTGAATCAAAAATTCAAAAAGGTGCAAAAAGATTGCGAGATATCCTTAAACCTTTTGTTTCTCAATATGATTACATATTGATTGATTGCCCTACCCAATGGTTATTTTTCAGCCAAAGCAGTGTTTATGCGTCGGATGTTGTTCTCATCCCTACGAAGCATAATGGATTAGCATCACTACACAATGCAGCTAGGGTGATTACGCAGTTTATTCCTGAAATTAAACAAGTAAGAGGAGATGGTGGGCCAATTGCCTTACCAATCTTTTTCAATGGAGAGAAGATTACAGATTCTGCCCTTCAGACAGCAAATCAGGAAATTGGAAAAATAATCGATAAAGCTAAAAAAGATGGCTTCGATCTGCTACCATATTATTGGCCTAAATCTACACCTGGAAAAGAAATTAAAACTATCTTCAGTATTTCCAGTTATGCTACTGTCGCCAACGCTGCCTTCTCTCACATTCCCGCTGTCTTTCTCAACAATATCGCTTTAGAACACTATTCTGGTCTAATTAAGGAGTATTTCTTGAAATGAGTAAGTATGATGACATCGGTAAGCTGATGCACCTGCCATTAGCTGATATTGAACCAGGGGAACCATGCTCTGAATCTGAGTTTATCATCACCGCCGCAGCCGAGGCAGTTCTGCAAGGTGGCGGACACAATTGGATTCCTGTGATTGTTAAAGAAACAGGTGATTATCAATATCAAGTAGTCAGCAATTCCTTTATTTATGCAGTCGCTCAACAAGCTGAACTAGAGCGAGTCTGGTGCATAATCATTGAACCAGAATCTAAAAACATTGAGCAAGCTAAAATTTTGGCAAGGGAAGTAATACCCAAAGTTAACCTTAGCACAGCATCAAGAGATACTATTCTTGCTGCACTTAGATATTTGGTTGCAGAACCAGGAAGTGCATTGAAGGGATTGGATGTCATTGTAGCGACTAATCGCATTTCAGCAGCCAATCGAGAAACCTGGTCAAACTTTAACCCTGTTACCAGCTTAAAATGTGCCATTACTAAGGGTAAAAAGTTAGATGCTTTAGCAAAAGTATTCTATCTCTCGCCGCCTGCTCCACTCGCGCCACCACCGCCACCGCCTGAAGCAGTTAGTGTGAAACGTGCATCAAGAGATGAGATTTTCGATCGCCTCAATTACTTATCCACTAATAAAATAGGAGGCTTTGAAAATATTGATGCCGAAAAAACAGCAGATGCTATTTTCAACGCGAATAAAGGCAAGTGGAAAAGCCTAACTCCAATTGCCAAACTTGAACCCGGCCTTGATACAGCCAAAATGAAAATCATTAAAACCCTATTTAGCCTGTAAAACTATGTTAAGTGGTGTAGCGGATTCAATTTACTGGCTCAACCGCTATATTGAAAGCTCGGAAAATATCGCCCATTTTGCCGAGGTCAATTTTAATCTCATTCTCGACTTTCCCAGCGGTATTACTCAACTATTTACCGATCGACCCACTTAATTTACGATTGTGCGAAAATGTCAAGCGGACGCTCAAACCAAAAGTCCGTAAAGGACTGTTAAACGCTCTCTCACACATTTCTGATGCCTAAACCCAAAACATTCTTTTTGTCAAGCTTGTTCCTGATTGGCTTAACAATTAGTTTTCTGCTGACTCCTGGTTGGTTCTCCAACTTCCCATCTCGCGCTAACGCAACTATGCCCCCGCAAACCCAAACCGCCGAATTTCGCGCATTCTGGGTGGACGCCTTCAACCCCGGCTTCAAAACCCCTCAAGAAGTCACAAAATTGATCGCAGACGCGCAGCGGGCAAATGCCAACGCGATCGTCGCCCAAGTCCGCCGCCGTGGCGATGCTTTTTACACGAGTGCGATCGAACCCCGCACCCTCGATCCCAACGTTCCCCCCGGTTTCGATCCCCTGCAAGATTTGATTGACAAAGCCCACGCCGCAGGCATTGAAGTACACGCTTGGATGGTGACGCTGCCGGTAGTTTCGGGCACCAAACTTCCCGCCGGTCACGTTTGGCAACAACACGGGCCTTCGGCCCCCGGCAGCGAGAATTGGGCAATGCTGACTTACGGTGGGGAAGCCCAAGGCTATCTCGATCCCGGCCATCCAGACGCCGTAGATTATACTGTTTCCGTCTATTTGGACTTGCTGAAGCGCTACGATGTGGACGGCGTACAGTTGGATTATGTGCGCTACGGCGGGCCGACTTGGGGCTACAATCCGACTGCGATCGCCCGTTTCAATCAGCAAACAGGTCGATCGGGCAAACCCGCACCCACAGATCCCGCGTGGATGCAGTGGCGGCGCGATCAGGTGACAAATTTAGTGCGGAAGCTTTATGTAGAAAGCCTTGCGATTAAACCGCGCGTTAAAATTACCGCCGCCACGATCGCCTGGGGAGACGGCCCGCAAAACGATGCAGGGTGGTATCAAACGCAGCCTTACAAAGAAGTATTGCAAGATTGGCGCGCTTGGCTGGAAGAAGGGATCGTAGACATGGCGATGCCGATGACTTACCAGCGCGAGTACAAACGATCGCAAAAACTCGCTTATGACCGCTGGATCGAGTTCGCCAAAGACCACCAGTACAACCGCCAAATTGCGATCGGCCCGGGCAATTACCTCAACTACATCGAAGACACCCTAGCGCAGGTACGCCGCGCCGAAGGGCCGTCTGCAAAAGGAAATCACGTAGCGGGTACGGTTCTCTATTCCTACGCTAGCAGCAACGTGTACACGAATGTGGAACTGCGATCGGGCGGTAGCGGTGATTTGCCCCGCCAGCCTTGGAAATACGTTCCCCAAAGCAACGATTTGTTTTACAGGGCGCTTTCTGTGCCGAGTCAATACGTTGATGCTGCGACGGGCAAAACCTATGAAACTCAGCCTGTGTGGACCACAGCAGCAGCCGTTCCCGATATGCCTTGGAAGTCGCGGCCGACTACAGGTGCGATCGCCGGAAATTTGCAGCGGTGCGCTCAAACTTGCGACGGTGCCAGCTTGACATTGCAGTCGATCGATGCTGCTACCAAGGTGCGCCAACTGCGCGCGGATGGTAAAGGATGGTTTGGGGCGATCGAGCTTTCTCCGGGAACTTATCAGTTGAAAGTTGACGGAAGTCAAATTCAACAAACAGTTAATGTTGTCGCCGGTGACGTAACAAAAATCAATCTCGGAGCATCTTAACTGCTTTACTCGTTACCAGGCTCTGCCTGGTAACGCAGATCCGGAGGCTGTGCCTCCAATTTCCATAAAAGCTTGCGAGGCAGAGCCTCTAGATATCGGTTCCCAGGCTCTGCCTGGGAACCAGTTAATATCATAAGCTAAAATAAAATCATTCCACATCAAATTATAAATTTATCAATCGAGATATGCTAACAACAGAAGCTGCTTTCACGCTCCGTAAATGGACAGTTAAAGAGTATCACAAGCTGGGAGAGATGGGATTTTTTCACCCAGAGGAACGAGTCGAACTACTTTCAGGAAATATCATCAAAATGAGTGCAAAAGGAACTGCTCACACCTCCGCTTTAGGGCGTACAGATAGCTTGCTGCAATACCTTTTTAGAAATCTTGCCTGGGTACGTATGCAAGATCCGATCGCCCTTGATGACAATTCTGAACCCGAACCAGATATTGCCGTAGTCAGAATCGATCCTTTTGACTATGCGACTCACCATCCGACGCCCTCAGAGGTATATCTAATTATCGAAGTGGCAGACAGCAGCTTAACTTTCGATCGCGAAATTAAAGCCAAAGCTTACGCGCGATCGGGAATTGCCGATTATTGGGTATTAAATGTGGGCGATCGACAACTGCACGTTTTTCGAGAACCTACAGAAAATGGGTATCAAAGCGAATTAATTCTGGGAGAAAGCGCGATCGTTTCACCGCTGGAATTTCCTACTTTTAATATCGCAATTCAGGCAATGTTGCCACCAATTATGCCATAGGTGCGCGCTGCGAACTTAATAATTTTTATTAACCGCAGAGGGCGCAGAGGGCGCAGAGAGAGAAGAGAGAGAGGCAAGTATTTAATCAGGGTAAGCTCATCTAATTTGGTATAAATTGTACTTGACAAAAAGGGCAAGATATAAAAGAGCATCCTGTCAAGAGCGGTTCTTTGAACCCATTTGAGATATTTTGACGATCGACAGATAAGGAACGATCGAGAGATAAGGGGCGAGGGAGAGATAAGGGGCGAGGGAGAGATAACGGGCCAGCGAGAGATAACGGGCGATCAACTCGCAGCCTCAAAGATGTCAAATGGGTTCTATAATAGTGCTTCATCGGTGTCACGAATGGTGAGGAAAAATCCATGGAGAAAGGATTCGAGCGTGTTGTGAATGAGGCAAAATCATCACCGAAACCCGACAGGTCTCAACCGCTCTCAATGCAACACTTACAAGCTTGCTTATCAACTTATTTTGATGACATCCCAGATCCAAGAGTAGACCGAACAAAACAACATTTACTTAAAGACATTCTGGTCATTACCATATTAGCTGTGATCGCAGGAGCCCAGGGATGGGAAGACATCGAAAATTATGGACTCAGCAAGCAGCAATGGTTAAAAGAATTTTTAGAGTTACCAAATGGCATCCCCAGCGATGATACATTTCGTCGGGTCTTTGAAAAACTAGATCCGAAAGTTTTAGAGCAGAAGTTATCGCAATGGTTGCAACAAATTATGGGTTCAGTCTTGCAAGAAATTATTCCCATAGATGGCAAAAGTTTGCGGGGTTCTTACGATAGAGAGAAAGGTTTAAAAAACTTACATTTAGTGACAGCTTGGGCGAGCCAACAACGTTTGGTACTCGGGCAAGTCAAAGTAGAAGACCATTCCAATGAAATCACAGCAATTCCAGCCCTACTAGAACTACTCGACATTGCCGGGGCGATTATCACCATTGATGCGATGGGGACTCAAACAGAAATAGTCCGACTGATTCGTCAGAAAAAAGCCGATTATGTCGTGGCACTAAAAAGCAATCATCCCACTCTTTACAATAAGCGTGAAAGACTGGTTTGAGACTGCAAAAAGTCAGGAATTCAGGGAAAGTGAAATGAGTTATGATTCCCGAACCGAAAAGGGTCATCATCGCGTCGAAACTCGAAAAGTCTGGGCGGTATCAGTTGCCCAATTAGGAGGACTTTACAAGCAAGAACAATGGGCTGGATTACGCACTATTGTTATTGTTGAAAGAGTCCGTCATCTTTGGAACAAAACCACTCGTGAGGTGCAGTTTTACCTAAGTTCTTTGCCAGTAGATGCCCAGCTCAATGGTCGTGCTATTCGCCAACACTGGGGCATTGAAAACCAAGTGCATTGGAGTTTAGATGTGACTTTTAATGAAGATAAATCCCGGATTCGCTCGTTAAATAGTCCTCAGAACTTCGCTCTGGTAAGACGGATTGCCCTTAATGCGGTCAACCAAGAAACAACTCTCCAGCGTAGCCTGCGACAAAAAATCAAACGGGCTGCGATGAACAATGACTATATGATGCAAATTCTCAAGTGCTTTTGTCAAGCATGATTGAGATGCTCTTACCCTGCATCCCACAAACTTGTGGAAGTTATTTAATTCTCATTCCTAAGAGTGCCGGAATTGCCGTAATCTCGTTGGAATGATCCTCAACTTTAACTTGCCCTAAAACTAAACGCTGTTCACTTGCCCAAGCCGTGACCAAATGCAAAGCTTTTACGCCTTGATTACGGTTGACGCACCCTACTGGCCTCGTTAGTGGTTTAAATACTCCACAGCTTACCATTGGGTAATTCGAGAAATTCCTCTAACCATTACTGTTTAGCGATGCCATAATTTTCCATGTCTTCCCAACCTTCGGCACCGCCAATGACTGCTAAAATAGAGATTACTAAAATATCTTTTAATGAGTGTTTTTGGGTTCTTTGAACTCTGGGGTCCGGGATTTCTGCTACATAATTCAATAAATTGGCTTGGATGTCGCCCAGATGTGTTAAATGTCGTTTTTCTGCTCTTTTGGCTTGAGATTTTACAGCGAGTTTCAATATAGGTGCAAAACCCTTTGTCATTGTCTTTGACTCCGTTTCAACTTGATTGACTTTGTTAAGATTCAAACTTGATTATAGGTTTGAGTTCGGTGCACAGATATAGCTCCTATTGGCGGCTTTTTGTCAAGTACAATTTATACCAAATTAGATGAGCTTACCCTGCTTTTATCGATAATTGAGAGACTCTCTTCTGACGCACGCTAGGGCCCTACGACTGACATACCCTACGACTAATTTCTAATTGCTAGTTTTAATTTTTTTCAGGGGATAGCTATCTGCAGGCGAAGCCGACCATTCCCACATTGAACCTGCATAATTCTTAGCATTAAACCCCACATTTGTCAAGACACAAGTCAACCATGCGGAGCGAATTCCCCCGGAGCAATAACTCACAATTTGAGTTGATTGCGAAACTCCTTTTTGCTGCAAAATAGCGACAATTTCCCCACGATCCAGCAGTTTTCCTTGTCGATCCATTAACTGTTTGTAATAGAGGTGAACCGCACCGGGAATGTGGCCGCCCCGCTTTTCTCCGTAAGGCGTTTTACCTGCATATTCTCGCGGCTCTCTGGCGTCAATAATGACTAAATTCTCATCTCCTAAAATAGCTTTCAATTCATCCCGCTGAATTTCCCAATTCGAGAGGCGAGATATTACCAAATCTCCTGTTTTTGGTGGATTGTTTGCTGCTTTTAATCGATTAATTCCAGCTTTGATTAAAGCTCGATATCCTCCATCGACAAAAACTGCTTTTTCGTGTCCCAAACTCCGCAACATCCAAACAATTCGCCCGTCTTCGCCCCACCCTTTCACCGCATCGGCAACGACTATGACAGGTTTGTCTTGACAAATACCAATTGCTTGCAGTTTTTGAGTTAAAACTGTGTTATTTTCGATAATTTTTCCCTTGTGGGGAAAGTCCGATCGCGAAAATTCCTGCCAAGTTACGGGAATAGCTGGTGGGAGACGGCAAAACCACTTTAAAATAGGTGCGCGAGCATCTAGTAAAGTAGCTTCTTGTTCCAGTAATTGCTTAGCTAAAGCTGCATTTACTATCCAGTTATTTGGTAAATTACCCAGTAAATTAGACATAATTTATTGAGTAACTTTGGCTGTATTAGCACCGCAGGCTAAAACCCCTTTGGTATTAGTTGGATTAGCTGGTTTAGTCTTGCCAGGAGCAGCATTTATACACAAGATTGTTTGGGTCTTGTTTGCCACCAAAAACACTCCCCCCACAACACTTTTGAGATTAGCTTGCTTCGATACTCCGTAGTTAAATACAGCACCTTTTTTCACCATGCCGATCGAGTAGGTGTAATTGGCTGAGTTAGGTTTAAATTGGAGACCGAGATAAACCAATAGATTGGAAACTGAACTGGTAAAGCCTGCTTTTTCTGCATAGTAAACTTGCTGGGCTTTATTCATCGAACCCACAAATTTTTTCGCTTGTAATTCCTTAGCTTTAAGCGTTTGTGAAACTTGAGCTTCGGAGACTGGACTGAAAACAACTGGCAGAGTTAGAGCTGCGATCGCAACTTTGAGCTGCCAGTTGCGGCTGCTATAAATCCTGCTTAATTTCACAGATACCCGGTGGAATGAGCAGTTGAGAAACATATAATTAAACTAATTGTTTTGCCTGAAACTGTTTCAACGCCCCAGGAGCAACCGTACCGTGTTCTGTGATTATTCCCGATATTAACTCCGCCGGAGTTACGTCAAAAGCGGGATTGTAAAATTCAACTCCCACAGGACAAATTCGCGTAGTTCCAACTTGATACATTTCAACTGGATCGCGTTCTTCAATGGGGATTTGGCTGCCGTCGGAAAGTTCAAAATCAATTGTGGACAGAGGCGCGGCAACAAAGAAAGGAACGTTGTGAGCTTTGGCAACAATTGCTAAACTGTAAGTGCCAATTTTATTGGCGGCGTCGCCGTTAGCAGCAATTCTGTCTGCACCGACAACTACTGCGTGAATCATTCCGAGTTTCATGCAGTGGGCGGCCATATTGTCAGCTATTAATGTGACAGGAATTCCTTCTTGCACGCATTCCCAAGTGGTCAGTTTTGCACCTTGGAGACGGGGCCGAGTTTCGTCTGCAAAAACTCTTCCAAGTCTTCCTTCTCGCCAAGCAGAACGAAATACACCTAAAGCAGTTCCGTAGCCGGCTGTTGCTAATGCACCTGCATTGCAGTGAGTTAGTAAGTTCAATTTTTCGGGTGTAGCTGGCAGAACTTCTAAACCTTTGTCGCCGATATCTTTACAAGTTTGCAAGTCTTCTGCTTGAATGGTTTTGGCCATTTCTAACAAACTTTTTTGGATTTGTTCGACGGAACCGCTAGTTTGATTTGCTGTTTTGAGCATTCGCGATATTGCCCAAAACAAATTAACTGCTGTGGGACGAGTGGAACCCAATAACTCCCCAACTTGTTCTAGTTTAGTTAAAAACTCGGTACGATCGCCCGTTTCGATTTCTCGCGCCCCCAAATACATCCCGTAGGCTGCTGCAACCCCGATCGCCGGAGCACCTCGGACTATCATAGTTTTAATCGCCTCAGCCATATCTTCGTAGCGGCTAATTTCGACTACACCGTATTCTTTCGGGAGTCGGTTTTGGTCAATTAGCAGAACTCGGTCTTCCATCCAAGTGACGGGGGAAACAGGGGAGTTTTGAGGGGTCATCTATTTCAATTATGTGAGGGACAAGTTTCTATGATGCCATGAAGGCGACTATTCCCGCCACTTCGATCGACAAAACCCGCCTAATTAAGCGGGTTTTGTAGTTTTCCTAAATAGTTTCACTCTTGGGCAACGATCAAACAATCACTCTCCACTTTAGACAGCATATCTGGAAACGCTGAGGTGTAATTGCCATCTTTGTCTACAACCCTGCGAAGTATATATCCATTGTCAGCAGGTCTGCCGAAAAACGAGTTTGTGCGATGCCAGATATCTCCATTCGGAGTGTTTGGATCTCGATCGATCAAAAAATCTACAAGCCACTGCGGCACAGAGAATCCAAACACTATCGGCGTAATGTGCCCGTGCTGCAAAGTTGCATCCGAGAATCGGAACAAGTAGCTGAAGCGAGAAAATTTGACTAAATAAATTAACATCCGTCCCGCCATTGATGAATGAAATGTCCAGATAACAGGGTCAATCGATTTTAGATTTTAGATTTTAGATTTTAGATTGAGCCCACGGATAAATGCGAGGGCTTGAGGATTTTTGATTTTCGATTTTGGATTGATTCCACGGATAAATCACGTGGCGGGTACCACATGAAGAAATTCCTGGTCAAAAACGCGCAGCAATAACGTCCGTTCGTCAGCATTCCAGTCTGAACTGTACATCGTCAAACAATCGTCTGGTAAAACATTCCCGTCCATAAAAAAGATACCTTGCAGCACTTCAGGTAACTCCGCTGGATGTTCTACTTTCATCCAATTCGCGATGTCTTTTAGTTGCTTGTGTTTGATTAACATGGTATTATTTATCCTCAAATTAGTTGTGTTTTGGTTTCCTATTGGATACCCCCTTGATTTCTGAGTTTATCGCTCGATAGTTTATGTGGCGTGCGGTTTCAACTCACATCTTGCACCATTCTCAATAAGGCTTTTATGTGCGGGCAGGATGCCCACCCCACAAGCAATTAATTCTTTGTGGAACAGGCCGGAAAGCCTGTTCTTGACAATGGTGCAATATCTCAGTCTCAACCGCTGTCTGATGCGAGCTTTTGGATTAATTACCGCCGCAAATTCGGCTCTGAGGCTCGTCGCACTTTGCCTACCGTACTCACGACATCCACCAGCATCTTGAGTGCGATGTCTTTACCGGGGCAAATCCGTCCCGCACTCCGATCGCCCACGGAATGAAAACCCATATGAAAAGGGCACAGATTCTCCCGCTTAGCGTTGAATTCGTATACCGTAGAGCCCCAGAAACCCTCGTCTAGCAGCCCCAAACTGAGCGGTATCAGTACCTTGGTTCCGGCGGGGAAGGTGCGCTCTTTGCCCGCTACCGTTGCGGTGAAGGGCTCTGTCGCGACTCGGTGCGTGGCGCTGACGGGAGCCCAGAGGCGGGCGCATTCGAGGAGGAAAAGCTCGATCGACTGGCGATCGTCCAAATCGAGCTGATCCCAAAAATCAGTCGGGTTAATTTTGGCCGTCTGCTGTCCTTTATAGGCGGGGAGAGGGCGGTATCCCATTGCCGTGTAGCCTAGGTGCAGGGGGCCTTGCAGTCCCGCTATGCCCATAATTGATGTCATCAGCTTTGCTAATTCCCGCTTAGTCATGCCGTTGTTTTCCGAGCTCTCCTCGAAGTTGGCTAAAGCTGGCGAATTTTCATAGATAGTCGCTGCACGCTCGATTAGAGTGGACAAATCCCCGTGTCCAAACAGGTTCAGGCTTTGCAGCAGGTTCCCGATGACGGCGAAGTAGTGCAGCGGGCTTTGGCGGGTGTAATGCAATTCGGTGAGAAGTTCGATCGACTCTGAATCGTCTGGATTAATCCCAAAGATGACGTAGTGCAGGTATCGGACTAAAAATCCCATCCAACCGCGCTTGACATGGGTAAAAAACGCTCCCCCCGCACCGTGCGACATCTCGGCATAATCTGCGGCTAGCCGATCGAGTAACCGTCGGGCGATTTCGTCTCCTTGGCGATCCGTTGTAGCACTGTTGAAGAGATATTTCTGCATACAGCTTCGGAATGCTGCGTGGTTGCTGCTAGCATCAGTTTCACGATCGGACAAAGACAGCAGGAAAAGGTTTCTGCCGCCGACATCTTGGTTGGGGGCGCTATCGGGATCGAGTACAGAAGTACCCAGCCGCCATCCGCGCGCCTGGGGCGATGTGAGTGCTTTTTCCAGCGTTGCAAACTCTCCCATCACGACTTGCCCCGCGCAGCAAAAGTTGGCTCCGAAAGCCAGCCGTTTTAGTGGCAAATAGGTGGGTTCGTTGGCAATCAAACCCTCAATCAGGGCGATCGGCGGTAGCATCGTTTTGCTGAGACTTTCTTCCGGGTTTTGCAAAGCCCAAACCTGAAACTCGTTCAGGGCCGGGTTCATCAGCGATGAGAAAATAGTATCTAAATTTAGGTTCATCATAATTCCTCCGAGAATCCTTCGCCCTAACGCGCTTTGCAGTTAGCAGCAAGAGGGTATTGAGCGACAATTGAGCGGGATTCAATACCCCCAAAATTACCAAAATCAGTACGTATAGCTCTAGCCATGTTTATTTGCGAACGCAGTGGCAATATAGATATAGTTGTACTGAATATATCTGCGCCCAAGTCTAGCCTTGTCCCGGAGATTGAGTGGAATTTTTAACAATTTCTGGTAAGTATATCTACTTTCTGCCTCTCAAGCTTCTCAAGTATTAGCCCCAATCTCTGAGAGTCGCACCTAACCGTAGATATTTACAAGAACTCGCCCCTACAAAATACTATGGTTTTGTTTGTGCTGATATATTTAGATATAGCGATTCTAAATGAATTGTGTAATTTTTGTAGGGGCAAACCCCCCGTGGTTGCCCCGATCCGTGGGGGGTAGGCACGGGGAGTAGGGGTAGCACTACCCCTACATATTTGTACAACTGATGCGAGGATTGCTATCTAATATTTTAGACTGCTGTATGCTTCTGAATTTAATTGAATAAAATCAGAGAATTAATTACTGAGTATTATTAAATACTAGAGCTAAAAATCCCCAATCCCCAATCCCCAATCCTTGAATTATTCAATTTTTCAATCAATTGAAGTTCCCAATCCCCAATCCCCAATTCTTCAATTCTTTAATCTAAAATCCCAAATCTAAAATCTAAAATCTAAAATCTAAAATCTAAAATCTAAAATCAATTGACGCCCGCTAAAGTTTCCCAGCAGTACAAAAGCACTGTACAGGAAACCCGCAGGCGTCAAAATCAAGCAAACTTAAATCTTAGAAAAGACCCAGTGTGAAAGATTTGTCGATCGGGAAAATAGCACCAATACCCAACCACAGAGTTACCGCAGTTCCCAACAGGAAAACAGTAGTAGCAACAGGGCGGCGGAACGGATTTTGGAACTTGTTAACATTCTCGATGAACGGAATCAAAATCAAGCCCACGGGAACACCGGCCATGCAAGCAATACCCAACAATTTGTTAGGCAAAACGCGCAGGAGTTGGAACACAGGCCACAAATACCATTCCGGCAGAATTTCCAGCGGAGTAGCAAAAGGATTAGCAGCTTCCCCAACCAAAGCCGGGTCTAGTACAGCCAAACCCACGCACAGAGAAATCGTTCCCATGATGACTATAGGGAAAACGTAGAGCAAGTCATTAGGCCAAGCTGGTTCGCCGTAATAGTTGTGACCCATGCCCTTAGCGAGCTTAGCGCGGAGGGCGGGATCGCTCAAATCTGGTTTTTTGATAATAGACATAGTGAGAGTGTTCTCCTTTTAGTTTTACCCGGGCCTGGGATTCCGCTGTATTCGTTAGTCTGAATCAGCGGCGCGATCGCAGGAAGTATTAGCCGTAAATAAATATCATGAGTGATGAATTCTGAATTTTCAACTCACAATTGGGCGGGGGGGCAAAAAAATACCGCCCCCAAAACTCAAAACTTACAACGGGCCAGAGATACCTTGCTTGCGAATCATCAAGAAGTGAGCCAGCATGAACACTACAATCAGCCAAGGCAACACAAAAGTGTGCAAGCTGTAGTAGCGAGTCAAAGTGCCTTGACCGACGCTGACACCGCCGCGCAGCAGTTCAACCATCAAAGAACCGACAAACGGGATAGCTTCGGGGACGCCGGAAACGATTTTAACTGCCCAGTAACCAATTTGATCCCAAGGCAGCGAATAGCCGGTCACGCCGAAAGAAACAGTGATGACTGCCAAGATTACTCCTGTCACCCAGGTTAACTCGCGGGGCTTTTTGAAGCCGCCGGTCAGATAAACCCGGAAGATGTGCAAAATCATCATCAGCACCATCATGCTGGCAGACCAGCGGTGGATGGAGCGGATCAGCCAGCCGAAGTTGACTTCAGTCATCAGGTATTGCACTGAAGAAAAAGCTTCTGCTACCGTGGGACGGTAATAGAAAGTCATGGCGAAGCCGGTGGCAAACTGGATCAGAAAGCAAACTAAAGTAATTCCGCCCAAGCAGTAGAAAATATTGACGTGCGGGGGTACATACTTTGTAGTGATGTCATCGGCGAGCGCCTGAATTTCCAGGCGTTCCTCAAACCACTGGTAGGTTTTAGAGTCGGTGATTTGTTTAGAAAACATGGAGCCAGAATTCCTAAAAGAATATTGCTGTGGTTGAGGTTCAGGGCAGCAGCCACAAGGTTTTTTGTCGCCCCGCGCCGAGCAGCTTGCTTTTACTAGCAAATGCCTGAGGCTATTTTTTAAATTTGGAGCTGACGAAAGGAAATCTCTTGTGCGATCGCCTGCAAGCCCTGGGAAACTAAGCGGTGGCTTGTCCCTACTCGCTGGCGTTGCCCGATCGAATTCCAGACTGTGATAAAAAATGTAACATAATTGCCGTGCAATTTTCACGCGCCCGATCGCTTTTTGGACACTTAAAAGGCTTTTTTCGGAATCTCAACATCCGCCCAAGCTGCTATGGGGGGAAGGCTGAGCTACAGAAAGCAGTCCGAGCCGGAAATCGGTTTGCCGGGAGAGCCCAAATTTCATCTCGATCGCAAAACTTTACCTTTTGGCCCCAAACGCCCTCACGGTCGATCGAGTAGCCCGATCCGGTTCGATCGTACAATCGAATCTTGTTTTGCAGTCAGGACTGCAGTCCTTTCTAACAAAATCTGCTGGCTGCAACCTGCGTATTTCCGTAAAAAAAGTCGGTGATTGGCCCCATCCGCAAAGTTTGATCACAATTGAAAAGAAAGCAAACTTTCCAGAAAAACTGGCAGTATTGGCGAGAAAGGAGTGGGAAGTGGCGGTATCGGAAAGGGAATTTCCGGCAGAGACGGGAAGGATGGAAAGTCTCGCGATGGCGGTGTAAAACCTGTCGAAACGATCGCGCAATCGGATAGACTCACATCTGTAACATTTTTAACGTCGGCGATTAAATCCGATCCGACCAATATCCGAGTTCCCCGTGTGATACCGTCATCATAAGATTCAAATCGGTAAGAGAAGAAGCGAGGGCCGTCACGATCTTGTACGAAGCCAACAACTTGAATTTTGTCACCTTCGACCCGGTTAAAATCCTCAATAACGGCATAGGCATTATCACCGCTATAGAAAAGGTAAGGACGGGCATTTGACGAACCGAGAACAAAGATGTCAGCATCACTTTGCCCGATCAAATAATCGATTTGTGCTACTGTTGAGGAAAAGCCGTAACCCGATATGATGTCATTACCCGGCCCGCCAATCAGGGTATCGCTGCCTTGATTTCCCTCAAGCAAATCGTCTCCTGTATTGGCGTTAATGTAGTCATTATCTAAGTCACCTATTACAGTGTCGTTCCCACTTTCTCCAAACAGGCGATCGTTACCTTTGCCGCCCGTTAAAAAGTCGTTGTTGCTGCCACCAAACAAGCGATCGTCTCCATCTCCTCCGATCGCCGTATCATTGCCTTGACCGCCGTTAAGACAGTCATTGCCAGCCCCTCCCAAGATACTGTCGTTATTGTCTTCCCCTCTGATTAAATCCGCGCCTTCGCCACCCTCAAGAAGATCGTTCCCGGCACCTCCTTCAAGTTTGTCATTGCCTTCGCCACCGCTGAGACTGTCGTTACCAGAGTAGGCCAAAAGGCGATCGTTACCGACTCCACCTGCGAGACAATCATTTCCTTCTCCGCCATCTAAAGTGTCATTACCATTCAAACCAAATAGAGTATCATTGCCTCCCAGCCCGCACAGGGAATCATCGCCAATTCCACCGGATAGCAAATTATCGAAATTGTCACCGCATATAACTACCATAAAATTGTCCTCCTGAAAACTATTTCACAATTACAGTCACTCAATTTTAGATTTTGGATTTTAGATTTTGGATTGTTCCCCTCCCTGCAATTTTAAATTTTAAATTTTGAATTTGGTAATGACTTTAGTCCTGATATCAAATCTGTTAGCATCGGATTTATTCCTATCTCTCTTTTATTCATCTGCGTTAATCAGCGTCAATCCCTTGTCCGGGGCGGTTAATACATTCTCTTTTTTTAACCGCAGATTAGGGCAGATAAACACAGATTAACGCAGATGAATTAGAGCGATTCAGGTTGCATCATCCGTGATTGTTGAACAAATATTAGGGACACACAATTTGCCTGTTCCTAATATTTTAACTGAAATCATTGATGCTAATTTGGTTAGCTGTCACGCCATTGAGCGCAGCTAAAATTTCCCCGGTTGCTGTCAAGCTGATTAAGGTTGCACTGTTGCTGGGAATAATAGAAAGTTGCGAGACGGTTAAATTTTCGGCAAGTACGAAGAAGTCGATGCCTGGTTCAAAATCAAAAATGATATCGCTGCCAGAATTGGCTGAAATTAAGAAGCGATCGCTCCCATTTCCTCCTATCAAACTGTCATCGCCGTTTTCACCGCTGAGAAAATCAGATCCGTTACCGCCCAGCAGAATATCGCTAGCTTGACCGCCGTAAAGACTGTCATTGCCTTCCCCTCCACTCAAGCTATCTTGACCGCGATTTCCAAATAGGATATCTTCCCCATTATTGCCGAACAAATTATCGCTTTCTTTGCCGCCGTAAACAGTGTCATTGCCGTCGCCACCGTCGAGGGAATCGTTGCCTTGATTGCCGTGTATCCAGTCGTTGCCGCCAACACCGCTGAGAGTATCATTGCCGCGTTTGCCGGCGATTGTATCGCTGCCGCTGTCGCCGGAGAGGTTATCGTCGCCGTCAGTTCCGGTGAGATTGGAGTTAGCTGCGATCGCATCTATTTCTCCTTCAATCACCGCAACGGCAGGTGTATCGGGCAATGTGGTTTGTTGAATTTTGGTATCTAAGGCAGTACCAGTATTTTCGGCAATAACTTGGGCGATCGATTTCGTACCTGTACCGACTGCTTTTAAGTCTTTAGAGGTTTCACCTAGGGCTACTTTTTGCACGCGGGCAACTTCTCGGTTAACTGAAGCTGTTGCAGTGTTGGATACAACTTGGTCAACGCGCTGATTTGCTGCGGCCATTACCTTAGCTGCATCCGGGGCAATTTGCAACAATTGCTGAGTGTTTAAATCCGAGTCAAATTGTTGGGCTGCTGTGGCGGCGCGATCGACAATTGTTGCTAACTGGTTGGGATCGCTGAGATTGAGAGTTGTCCCCGATTGAATTTGTTGAACGATCGCACTTACAACTGCTTTTACGCTGTCGGTATTGTCCAGAATCGACCCACCGTCTATTAAAGCAGCAGTTTGGGTAATGACGTTTTGTACCTTGACCATTGCAGTCAAAGTTTCTACCCCACCCGCGATCGCGTTTTCGGTAGCTGCGATCGGATCTAAACCCGTTATGTCAACATTAGCGGGAATCGAAAGAGAAGATTTGACGAGAGATTCGGCGCGATCGCTGTCAATTCCTTTGTCAATTAAATCCGCTACTAAACTGGTTAACAAGGTGACAACAGTAGCGTAAGGCGGGGCCGTGACAGGGGTTTCCAAAGGCAAACCAGTTGCCGTATCAATGCCACCGAAAGCAACAATATTGCCTTCCTCTGGATCGAGTTCGCCATTTTGATTTTTGTCGAAAATGGTGGAGTCGAGATCGAGATCGAATTCGCCGTTATCGCCAGTAGTGGCAGAAGGTTCGCTAGCATCGAGGACACCGTTTTTGTTGGCATCGAAAAAGACCGTAGCACCAGCAATATAACCGTCAATCACAAAACCGCCGAGGCCACCACTCTTGAACCGAATTACCTCGCTAACACTCGCGCCAGATTCATCAGTTCCAGTTAATTTCAGCCAATAATTGAACGTTCTTGGGCGAGTCGGGCCTAAATTAATCGTGCGAGTTGCCGAATTAAAAGTTAGCCAGGAAGGCAAAGGAATTTCCGGGAAAGTTGAACCGGCAATTGGTTGGCGGTAGGAACCGCCATTGCGATCGGTTCTCCAGGTAAATGCAGATGAACTTAAAGCGCTAGAATTTGCCAGGGCGATCGAATAATTAATGCTGTCGCCCGGATCGGGGTCAGTATAGGTATTGGCCGCTAAATTAAAAGCATTACCGCTTTGAGAAAAACCTAGCGCTGCACTTTGCGAAAACAGAGAACGATTGACAACTGGCGGGTTGTTGCCGACAATACCTTGAGCCAAAGCCAGCATATCAACGCGCTTGAAGTTTAAGCCAGTATTGATCACGTTATCGTCTTCGTCGTCGCCGTCATTAATCGTGACGCCGCTTGACAGCAAGAAATTCACAAACTCAGTTGGGGTTAGTCGGCGGCCCAAATCTCGCTGCGCTAACTGTTGCGCTAGCACTGCTATTCCAGCAACATGAGGTGCAGCTTGACTGGTACCGGAATAGCTAGTCAAAGGGGTGTTAGGGCCAGCACCCGTAATCAAAGTACCGGGAGCAAAAACGGTTGTTAAAGTGGAGTGGCGCTGAGAATATGGTGTAATGCGATCGGCATCGGTGGTATAGGCGATCGCGCCACCGCCGTGTGTCCGATAACCCCGGTTCGCATCGTACACCGCACCAATTGAGAGTGAGTTAGCATCGGCTGCGGGGTAGGCAACGCCCTGAACGCTGTTATAACCCAATGGCCCGAAAGCATTACCTGATGCGGAAACAACAATTACATTCCGTGCTGCTAACTCTGCTAGTTCATCGCTAATGCCCCTCGTTTGGGGGGTGTTGTAATTGCCGTTATCACCGAGTGACATATTCACACTGGCGATATTGTACGCCGCTGCATTTTCTACCACCCACTGCAAAGCTTGTTCTATATTCGCGAAAGTGCCGCTGCCCGTATCATCCAAAACTTTGAGATGAATGATGTTAGCACGGGGTGCCATCCCTGTGTGGACTCCATTTTGGGAAGTAGCAATACTAGAGACGTTTGAACCGTGTCCGTCAACGTCGTCAGCTTCGTCATCGCCATAGGCGTAATCGTAATTGTAGACAATGCGATCGGCAACCCCGTTAGAGTCACCATCAGGACCAAAGAATGGGTCGTCTAAATCGATACCAGTATCCAAAATTACTGTTGCAAAACCATTGCCGTCTATTCCGGCAAAACGCGGTGCTGCGCGGAAATCATCGATGTTAATCAGCGGGGCAGATATGTCAGTGGCGGGGGCGAATGTTCCGTCTATAACTGATATCAACTCTCCAGCTTTGTAAACTCGGTCATCTGAACCTGTAGTGGTGATGCCTGGAAGACGGGGTTTAGCAGAGAGATCGAGATTGTAAGGAGTTTCTCCACCGTTGGCTAAGGAGACTCGGACGTAATAAGTACCGTGTTCTAAAGTGCGGTTAATTGACTCGGATGCGGTGCCCAAATTGTTGGAAGTGGCGATCGTATTTCCGCCACTGTCGAGCAACTCAACTTTAGCATCTGCATTCAGTCCGCCCAGCGACAAGTTGAAGTCATTCCTAGCACCTAAACTGAATTTGTAGTAATCATCAATCTTGCTGCTGCTGATAGCATCCTTATAGCTTCCGGTACTGGAACCTACAGTGATTTTTCTGACTAAATTATCAGCAGGTATCGCCGGCGGCATGATGATTTGCACTGGTGTTGGTGTCGGCGGCAAAACTGTAGGCGTTGGTGTTGGTGTCGGCGGCAAAACTGTAGGCGTTGGTGTTGGTGTCGGTGTAATTGGCGATGTTGGTGTTGGTGTTGGTGTCGGTGTAATTGGCGATGTTGGTGTCGGTGTAATTGGTGGTGTTGGCGTCGGTGTTGGCGTCGGTGTAATTGTTGGCGTTGGTGTTGGCGTCGGTGTTGGTGTTGGCGAGGTTGGCGTCGGTGTTGGTGTTGGCGAGGTTGGCGTCGGTGTAATTGACGACGGTGTTGGTGTCGGTGTAATTGAAGGTGTTGGTGTTGGTGTGGGCGTTGGTGTTGGCGATGTTGGTGTGGGCGTTGGTGTTGGTGTTGGTGTTGGCGATGTTGGTGTGGGCGTTGGTGTTGGCGTGTCATTATCGGTAATGGCGACAGTGACAGGCCCGATCGCAATTCCGCTATATTTAACGTCGGTACTTGTTGCGGCGTGATTGATTGTGCCAGTGTGAGTACCTTCTACAACTGTGTCATCCGTCGCAATCACAGTTATAGTTTGGGCAATATTCCAATTAGTAGCGTCGAAGCTAATAGGGGCGATCGCACTTATTTGATTCCCCCCGTCAAAGCTGACTGTTACGGGCGCTGTTGGCTGCGAATTTAGCTGAAGTGTATAACTTCCCGTTGCACCGCCTTCTGCTGCTGTGGTACTGGCGGGATTAACGGTAACACCGACTGTATCGCTGTCGATGTTAGTAACGCTGACATCGGAGAGATTGAAATTGTTGTAATTGCTGTCTGTACTAACAGCCAAAGCAGTGACAATATTGTAAGCAATATCGCCGTCAGCGATATTGTCGCCCACACCTGTCACCGTTACCGTCTGCGCCTGATTCCAGTTATTAGGAGTGAAACTTAAGCTATTAGTAGAAACTGTTCCTTCTGCAGGATTGGAACTACTTAAAGCTATGGTAACAGGTGCCGTAGGTTGACTGTTGAGGACAACACTGAAATTAGCCGTACCTCCCGCTTCTGTTGTAGTTAATCCGGCTGTGGGATTAACGGTAATGCCGGGAGTTTCGTTGTCGCTATTCGTAACGCTGACATCTACAGGATTGAAATTGCTGTAACTGCTGTCTGTACTAACAGCCAAAGCAGTGACAATATTGTAAGTTTGATTGCCGTCAGCAATATTGTCGTCAACGCCAGTAATAGTTACAGTTTGCGGCGCACTCCAATTGGCGGGAGTGAATGTCAGCGAGGGTGTAGAAACTATTCCCTCGGTAACATTGGAACTGCTTAAGCCAACAGTCACGTTAGCAGTTGGTTGAGAGTTGAGTTGGACAGTAAATGTTGCTGTTCCTCCTGCTTCTGTTGTCGTTAATCCGCTATTGGGATTAACTAAAATTCCAGCAGTGTCGTCATTAGTAATAGTAGTTGTAGCAGTAGCAGTTGTAATTGTTGGAGTCGGGCCTGGTGCGATCGGATTTGATAAGGTGACAGTAATAGTTTCATCCGGTTCGATCGCACTGTCGCCCAAAACGTCCAAAGTAATCGTTTTCGATGTCTCGCCCGCAGCAAAATTAACCGTACCATTAACGTTAGTTGCCCCGGAAGTGCCGCCGATATTGTTGTAATCGCTGACGTTTGTAGCAGTTCCGGCGATCGCATAATTGACGCTACTGGCTGCACCGATACCGCCGCTGCGAGTAACGGTAAAAGTAACGGATACAGTTCCCGTATTGCCTTCAGCTACCGCAGCTACAGCGGCGGAAACAGCATAAGAAATAGTGCCGTTACTGGGAATAGTTAGGGTCGCTTGATTTGTCGTACCTGCAATGCCACCTGCGATCGTACCCAAGTTGAGAATGACTGTTTCTGCATTCTCAGCGATATTGTCCGGTTTAATAGTGACTGCAATATTTTGTTCTGTACTTGTTCCGCCTGCGGGGAATGTAATTGAGGTAGGGGAAATGGTGTAGTCTGAATTTTGGGTAGCGCTGCTGCTGGGGTCGATGACAATTGGTACAATGACATCAGCAAAAGGAGTGCCGCCGCTGATAGTAACGGGGATATTAACGACTGTATCTGCATCCCCTTCAGTCCCGCTGAAAGTAGCTGCACCAAAATTGATTGTGTTCTGTGAATTTAAGAGAACTGAAACATTATTAGAACCTCTGTTAGCAACTGCGAGATCGAGTCTGTCGTCGGCATTTAAATTTGCGATCGCAATAGAACTCGGATTTGTTCCAACGCTAAAGTTGGTCGCACTGCTAAAACCGCCAGTTCCATTTCCCGCCAAAATTGAAACGTTATTAGAACCGCTGTTGCTAACCGCTAAATCTCGTCTGTTGTCGCCATTAAAATCGCCAATCTTAATCGCACTTGGGTTTAAACCAACATTAATGTTAGTCGGAATTGCAAAACTGCCATTTCCTGTTCCAAATAAAATTGAGATGCTGTTAGAACCGCTGTTGGCGACTGCGATATCGAGAAAATTGTCGCCGTTCAAATCTCCAACTGCGATCGCACTCGGACTTTGACCGACATTAATATTAGTCGGATTGCCAAAACTACCTTGACCATTTGCCGATAATATGGTAATATTATTAGAATTTTGGTTGGCGACGGCGAGATCGAGAAAATTGTCGCCGTTCAAATCTCCCGCAGCGATCGCGCTGGGACTTTGCCCAACATTCACAGTAACAGGAGTGGAAAAACCGCCTTGTCCCGTTCCCAAATAAATGCCAACATTGCCTTCAGGTACAAAAGCATTGCCGCTGGATTGAGTAATGGCAATATCGAGTAAATCATCAGCATTAAAATTGCCGACAGCGATCGCGCTAGGATTTTCGAGGGCATCCAAAAAGCCCGGACTGTTAAAGTTGCCATTACCCGATCCTAAAAAGATATAAATGCTGTTAAATTCCGCACCTTGGGCGGAAGTTATCGCTAAGTCGGAAAAGTTATCGCCGTTAAAATTGCCAACTGCGATCGCGGTAGGCCGCAATACCGAAGTCAAATCAGTTCCAGCGTTAAATCCTCCTTGACCGTTTCCCAGTAAAATAGAAACCCTATTCGTGGTGGGGTTAGCAACAGCTAAATCTAAGATGCCATCGTTATTGAAATTGCCAGTCGCAACAAAGGATGGACTGGTTCCCGCATTAAAGTTACCACCAGAACTAAACGTATTGAGAACGTGGCCGTAAGCTGCGATCGCTTCTGGCACAAATGCAATGGCAGCTTTAATTGTCCCCGCTGTTACTGTTAATTTCCAATCGCCACCTTTTGCCGCACAACCTGTTAAATTATTAGAAGCGGCAACATTTGCTCCTGTTAGTTGACTCAGATTTTTGACAAATTCTTTACCTATATTTCCTTTGGCAACATTGCACCCGTAGAGCAAAATTTCGGCATTTTGTGTCAGCCCGCCCGCCCATTTCTTAACTATTTTAAAAAAAATGTCGGCGCTATCTCTCAAATTTTGCCAACTCAATTCCACGTTCCCCAGTTGCAAACAACCGGGATTTCCGTGGGCAATAATGTGAATTACTGAAAATTTTCTTCCCTGCAAAGCTTCGGCAATTTGTTCTAGGCCGTTGCGGTTAGTTTCTAATTTAATTACTTCGGTTTCAGGGATAATGCCGTCGATTAATGTTTGACAGTCGGGGACGGCAGAATCGATAAATGCGATCGCTTTTGAGGAAGGTTGAGTCATTGACTTTAGGGAAACAGCCGTTGGGGCGATCCCTAAGTCTGGGATGTTTAAGTCTGGAATGTTATCGTTATTACAGTTTTCGGCAGTGAAGGATTGGGGACTTGTGCCGGCCGGAAAGTTGGTACCGGTACTGAAAGTAGACATGATTAATTTACCTAGCTGATACTTCTGGTTTATCTGATGCCAGCAAGTCTACAAAAGCACCACCTCTGCTGTATTGTAAATACTTGCGGAAAACTTGCGAAAAATATAATTTTCTTGCGGAATTTATCCCTATTTGATGAAGAATTGTAACAGCGCCGACGGGCTAGGATTTTTATACGACAAAACTTACGCCTAAATACCAAAGAAACCGGGTTTTGTACCAAAATACACAGGTTTCCCGATCGGGAAAACAACCCGGTTTCTGAATCCCCGCAAGCCCTAGGCAAAAATACTTGGCAACTACAAACTGCTTTTAATGTGACTGAGGCTTGAGTTTTGTTAAAGCCGATCGCGATATTTCTTAGGAGTCACACCGACAATTTTGCAGAATGTCTTGCTAAAGTGACTTTGGTCGTGAAATCCCACTTGCTGGGAGATATATTTTATTGATAACTTCGGCTTTTTCAACAACTGTTTTGCTTTTTCAATTCGGCAGTGGGTCACGTACTGATGGGGGGTGAATCCAGTCGATTGTTTAAACATACGGCTGAAATGATAAGAACTAATGTTCACTAAATTAGCAAGTTCACTTAAGTGCAAATCTCGGTTTATGAATTCATTAATGTAGTGAATAACTAGCTGCAATTGGCCGGGATCAAGACCGCCTCCAACCTCTCGCCGGTTAGGTTTTTTCGCGCCATATCGGTGCAGTATGTGCAGTGAAAGCGCGTTTTTCAGTGCATCGACATAAAGAGTACCGTTTAATCCGCCTGATTCTAGTTCGGTTTTGAGAGCCCAGGCAATTCCGTGAACCAACGGATCGCGGGTTTGCCATTGCGGTATAATTTCAATGGAATTTGAATTGATCGATTCGCCAACTGTATTGTCGAAGTCGGTAGGTTCAAGAGCGATCGCCATAAATTCATAGTCTCCGGTTGCAACTGACTGGAAATAAGTACCAGCAGCAGCGATGAACATCTGCCCGCTTTGCCACGATTCGCTACCGCAGTTTTTCCCGTTCACTGTTCCTTTTAGTGTTGCTGAATTGAGCATCAAGCCAACCGTGTGCTGTTCGAGACAGTGTTCGGGACATTCGTTTGGTGGCTGACAGTGATATTCGACATGAATTCCTTGCCACTTTGCGCCGTGACTCGACAGGATTGCGGGGCGCGGGAGAATCACTTTCATCGCGTCTGTCTTGGCAAAATCAAGAATTAATGGTTTCTGTGGGGACATAGCTGGCACCGACTGGACGAGTTGCTATTTTGTAGTTGACAACTCCTCGCCGTTCTACGGCGAGGATTCTTCTAAACATCCGAGTGCCTTCGGGACTGACCGTCGGGAAACAAATCTGAGTTAAATCTGCAACAGCGTTCCCAGCGTACAAACCTAAAATACTTGACACTCCCCGCGCTTGCATCCACGGTGATTCTTAAGGCATTTCGGCCCTAATATCCTTGTTGCCAAGGTTCCCAAACTCACCACGTTTGCTCTTTGAGCGTGATGATATTTTTTGGGCGTTTAGGTGACAAACACCAAGTTTCGCGGAGTCCCCACGTACTATTTCCAAGGCTCGATCTCTGATGGTTTTTGCTGCACCAATATCAGCGTGTTCGTGATACCCACATTCAACACAGATGAATTTTTCACCCTCTCTATTGGATTTGTCAATGTGTCCACAACTTCTGCATTCAGTGCTGGAGTATTTGGGGCTAACTTTAATTACGACCTTGCCTTGCTTTGCAGCTAAATACTCGATCTTCAGAATCAAATTACCCCAACCCGCATCAGATATAGCACGGTTCAATCCTTTCTTTCTTGATTGTCCATTTTTAAGAAACCTCCCTGTTTTTTCATCAGTTTTTACTTTACATCGACGCATCATTCCAGTAATATTCAAATCTTCTAAAGCGATTGCGTCAATATTGCGAGACACAATTTTATTCGCAACTTTCCATTGGTGTGCTTGACGTTTGTTACTAATTATTTTATGAAAACGCCCTACTTTTTTAATTGCCTTGTGGCGGTTTTTACTTCCCTTAGCTTTGCGGCTAACCCGTCTCTGTCTGATTTTCAGAGTCCGCTTAGTTTTTTTAGCTGTGGAAAATTTAGGGTTTTCAATCTGATACCCGTCAGACAAATGAACCAATTTAGTAATTCCTAAATCGCATCCTATTATCTTGGTCACTTGTTCGAGAGGTCTAGCCCTGTATTCAGGAACGGATTTATCTTCTATCCTGAGAGAAATATGCCAACCATCTTGACGCTTTCTAACGGTGCAAGCCTTAATGCTAAACCCCTTGGGAATTGGACGCGAGTTATAAAATCGCATCCAACCTAATTTAGGAAGATAGATTTTATTTTCTTGTATTTTTACACCCATTACGCAGGTAAAAGATGTAAAATTACTTCGGTTTTTGAATTTAGGAAAGCCCCTACCTTCAAAGAAATTCTTGTAAGCAGTGTCTAGGCGTTTAACATTCTGCTGTAGAACTGTTGAGTCTACTCCACTGTACCAAGGTCTAGCATTTTTCAGTTGTGGTAGCGCTGTAATCTGAATGTCCGTCGCACTTCGACGGGGATTTTTAGTGTGGCCATCCTTATCAAATCTAGAATCTTTCCAAGGATTCCCAGTTGCACCGTTCTTGCTGACAAAACAAGTTAGCGGTGAAGCTTCGCCACGAGTTGTAATGTTGCAGTAACTACCTTGGATGAATTGTTGATTATATTGGACAATTCTGTCATTCAGACACCAGTTGTAGTGGCTTCTAAGCATATCTACCCAAGCTGACATTTTTGAGGCTTGGCTTTGATTGGGACGCAGCTTGTAAGCAAAGTTGGTCAACAATTGCAGTTCACCTCTTGTCTTTGTCTTGCGTTTAATCTACAGTAGGCGTAAACAAAAGTCAATGAATATGGCTAAATTTTCTCCTGATGAGTACAGACATGAGAGCAACGCCGTCTCTCTACTAAACTATCACTTGGTTTTCATTCCCAAAAAACGAAAAAAGTGTTGACTGGTTCAATTGCTGAGCGACTGCAACAGATTATTTGCGATGTCTGCAATGAAAACCGATGGTGCATCATCACGATGAAGATTAGGCCGGATCACGTTCATCTGTTTATCAATGCTAAGCCAATAGATGACCGGGCTACAATTATCAGGAAGATTAAGGGAAGAGCGTCAATCGATTTTAGATTTTAGATTTTAGATTTTAGAGGCGACCCCACGGATAAATACGTTCGGCAAGTTTCATCTGATACAGGTTTTTTATTTCTGGACGGATGAATCACGTGGCGGGTATCCTGGATGCGGGAATTGTCACATCATTTGAGAAAGGAGTTTCCTGAACTCCTTAAATTGCCTACTTTGTGGACACCTACCTATTTTGTTTCGACTGCTGGGAATATTGGCACGGAAACCGTTAAACCCTACATTGAGGCACAAAGAGATTAGGCAGGATAAATCCTGCAAAACCCTTTCATCCCTGGACTAAAGTCACAGGGTTTTCAGGGTATGTTTTATAAAATGTAATACTTACTGGTATTTTACAGAAAAATCATGCACAGACGAGTTTCCCAGATTGCTATTGTACTTTGCCTCCAAGTCGTCCTAGTTCTAGGTGGGTGGGCGCAGCCTGCGGCGGCGCTGACTCCAGAACAGCAGCTATTGAGCGAAGCTTGGCGAATTGTCAATCGCTCTTATGTGGACGACAGCTTTAACTCTCAAAACTGGTGGTCGATTCGCCAAAAAGCTGTCAAGCAACCGCTTAACGACAGACAGCAGACTTACACGGCGATTCAGGGGATGCTGGCGAATCTCGATGACCCGTTCACTCGACTGCTGAAACCCGAACAGTACCGCAGCTTGCAGGTCAACACTTCGGGAGAATTGACCGGTGTGGGGCTGCAAATTGCGATCGACCCCCAGACAAATACCCTGACAGTGGTGGCTCCTTTGGCCGGCTCACCGGCGGATAAAGCTGGTATCCAACCCCTCGATCGCATTCTGAAAATTGATGGCACTCCCACCTCAGAATTGAGCCTAGACGAGGCTGCAACTCGAATGCGCGGCCGCATCGGCACTCCCGTTACCTTGACCTTGGGGCGCGAGGGAAGGGACGCTGCTGAGGACATTGAGCTAGTGCGCGATCGCATTGCTCTGAATCCGGTTTACGCGGAGTTGCAGTCGGGGTCAGAGAATTTGCCGGTGGGCTACATTCGCTTGAGTCAATTCAGCGCTAACGCCACTGAGGAAGTCGCTCACGCCATCGACCGCTTGGAAAAACAAGGAGCCGCCGCCTACATTCTCGATCTGCGGAACAACCCGGGCGGACTGTTGCAAGCAGGGATTGAAATTGCCCGCCTGTGGCTCGATTCCGGGACGATCGTCTACACGGTGAACCGACAAGGCATTCTCGGCAGTTTTGAAGCGTCTGGAGAAGCCCTAACTAACGATCCGCTGATTGTTTTGGTGAACAAGGGAACTGCCAGTGCTAGCGAAATTTTGGCGGGTGCGCTGCAAGATAACGGCAGAGCTCAACTGGTAGGAGAAAAGACTTTTGGCAAAGGGCTGATTCAGTCGCTGTTTGATTTGTCTGACGGTTCCGGGTTGGCTGTGACTGTTGCTAAGTACGAGACGCCTAACCATAAAGATATTAACAAGCTGGGGATTTCGCCCGATCGCGTAGTACCTTTGGAACCCATCGCGCGCGATCAGATTGGCACCGCAGCAGACTTGCAATATCAAGCTGCACTGCAACTACTGAAAGAAAAAACCGTGCTGGCCAAGTCAGTATAAGCCGGAGTTTGCAGTTTTGAGCTTGCAGCAGGTGACAATACGCAGGTCTGTCTGTCTCTGCGTTTGCTTCGCCACGACAGACAAGAATGATCTAAAAAATTTTTTACTTAGGAATGAGAATTAAATAACTTCCACTCTTGAAAGTGGGATGGGCTCTTATAGCCCGTCATGAGTGGACGGGCGGGACGCCCATCCCACAATAACAATTAAAATTGTAAGTTATTTAATTCGCGATCCTTAAAAGTGATATCACGTCCGACATATTCATCTGTAATTGTTCGCTGTGCGAACCAATGACATACAAGAATGATGCACATCGGACGTGATATCAAAACCCAAAACAGCCGTTCCCTTAAGGTTGGGGGGTTGATTCCTCGGCTTCGGGTACATTGGGTTCTTGCAAAATCACCGGACGCTGCTGCGGGTCAGCTTGGTTGCTTTGCTCTTGCATCACAGTTTTAGCAAGACTAGGGTCAAAGTAGCGGTTAAAATCCGATCGCGAGCGATCGACTCGCCCTTGGGTAAGATTGACTTCTGCTTGGATTTCGTGCAATTTTTCTTGCACCGCCCGGTAGTGAGGCCAAAGCTGAAGCAAAGCAGAAGTGGCACAGACTGAAAGTACCATGTTGACTGCCAACTTGACCCCTGTTTCGGCCGCGAGGGTTTGGTGAGGGTAGGAACGCTGGCGGCTGCTGCGACGAGGAGTAACCCGAGGGGAGTTTTTTACAGGACGCAGTGGGGTAACGGGGGGTTGAATCGCTTGCATAATTTTTTTTCAAATACCTGAGACTGACGTTTTAGAGTTCAACAGAGCAAATTCTGAGCTTAACGCACACTCGCCGCTGTTTGTCAGGGTGCTGACAGCCAAAATTGTTGAGACAAAGGTGACGCCTGAAGACGGAATTTCCCCATAAAAATGCCTGCCCTTGCAGTCTCGTCTTGCTGAACACAAACAATCTACTGCACTGGGGCAGCAATTGTCTGTATCTGTAATGCGAGAGATTTAACTGCTCAGGCAGGCGTTTTGCGGTTCGCAACTGTTGTCTGGAAACTATTTGTACAGTTCAGTTGACAGCCGGAAAGCCAAGATTCCGGGAATCAAAGCAATTACGAGCGCTACGTAGACTTGGGTATCTGTTAAAGACATATTCGCAAAACTCCTTTTCGCGGGGACGAGCTTTCACCAATTTGAGACAAATTGGCGCTTTTGGGAATCATTTGTTACAACTTGCAACACAAATGGTGCGTCCGGGGAGGAGTGGGGCAGTAGCGCAGTGGCGCAGTGGCGGAGTTTTTGAGTGTCGGAGGGGGAGAATTTTGGTGTTGGATAATTGCGGGATGATTTTGATTGTTTTGTGGGATGGGCCCATGAGCCCGAAGGCGTGTATTTTCGCAGCAGGCGGAACGCCTAACCCACAAGAAGCCTCCTCAAGTTGTGCAACGCCAGAATTTTTCCTTGTTTCCTGGGACTGCTTCCTTCGGAGGTTGTTGGGACGATCGCCTCCCACAGAATTACCGCGTTAGGTTAAGATTTAAGTGAAGGTGAAACTAATGTTAGACAGAGCGGGTAATTTGCGCTGCGCTCGACCCTTGCCAATCTTAGGTGCACAAAATAGTTAATGATAGATCAATTTCTCGACGCTACACCCAATTTTGGAGTTGACGGCTTTTTCTTATTGTTGGTTTTGGTGGCTTTGGAGGCTGTACTTTCGGCTGACAACGCGATCGCCCTGGCCTCTATTTCTAAAGGTTTAGAAGATGCCAAGGATCAGCAAAAAGCTCTCAACTTGGGTTTGATAATTGCTTTTGTACTGCGGATCGCCCTAATTTTAACTGCTACTTGGGTGATCCAATACTGGCAGTTTGAACTGCTTGGTGCTCTCTACCTGCTGTGGCTTGTTTTCCAACATTTTACTTCAGAGACAGACTCCGAAGGAGAACATCACGGGCCCAGATTTGCGACTGTGTGGCAAGCAATTCCCATGATTGCTTTTACGGATTTAGCGTTTTCTTTGGATAGCGTGACTACTGCGATCGCTGTTTCTGACGACACTTTTATCGTCGTAACAGGCGCTACTATTGGAATTATTGCCCTGCGATTCATGGCAGGGTTGTTCATCCGCTGGCTGGATGAGTTCGTTCACCTAGAAAGTGCTGGTTACATCACAGTTGGGTTCGTGGGAATGCGATTGTTGGTGAAAGTAATTAATCCCGATTTAGTTCCGCCGCAATGGCTGCTAGTTTCCAGTATCGTCTTGATGTTTGTCTGGGGATTTTCTAAGCGTACTCCTGAGCCAGTCGAGATTGCAAAATCTCTAGAAATGGCTCTGAATCAGCCGGATTCAGAAGTTGCTGTGCCAGAATCGCAAGGAAAAAAGTCCGAAATTTAAGATACTTTCATTTGAATAAAATTAGCTTAAATCTGTCAAACCAACCAGATTGAAGGCTGGTCAAAACGTGCAAAAGCTTTTCATCCCGGTGACTTTAGTCCGGGGATGAAAGGCTTTTATTTTGTAATATTGTTTCCTTCAGTAGCCGATCGAACTTATGGGAGTAAAATGGGGCCTATGGGAAGGCAGTTATCAAAATCAGACTCAGCAATGGTTAGAGTGGTGGGATAGCTAGGGGAATTCGTTGCTGACGGGGTTGGTGGCATATTGGCGATCGATCCGGATCTGATTTGATCCTTGGTGGTGGCTGTATTTTTTTAGGATAGGAAAAGAGGGCGATCGGTGGGAAGGAGTTGCGGGCGATCGCATTTCACCTGTCGGGAAAAAATGTAACCTTCCTGTTGAGTGGCTGCCAGAAAAATTCGCGATGCACCAGAAATCTGAGTCAATCCACTCCCACAGGGATGTGATACGTCAGTCACCTACAAGTTCATTAGGAATCAATACAGGATTACGGCTCTTCCGAATTCTCTCCGAGCCGCCAAGACTAAGATTTTGTTCCGCTTTAATAACCCTAAGCTGCGCCATTTTATGATGATATCGTCGAAACTTATCCTTTAACTCTTGATCAATCATAGTTGTTTGAAACTGGGCATCCTGGGACATTAACAACATTTCAGGTTTTATTTCAATATCATTAGCGCCAATAAAAGTGTTCACAAGAACCTGAAATGTCAAGGGCTTTTTATGGTCAAGATGGCTCTCATAAATAGCTACTTTATCACCAGTAATATCGCATTCAACTCTTCCATCCTGATCGGCAAACTTTTCAAAGAATATTTTTTTAGTTAGCCGAAGATCATCTTGAACAGCAGCACGGCAGGCTTCTAAAAAATCTTGATCAATAGACTTTACTTTAGCAGAAATCGCTGTGCTATAAGAAAAATCCGTTCGAGAGCCATCTGTTCTTTCTATCCAAAAGCAACTTGTCGGCATATCTGTTCTATCTTTGTACAAACGTTTTACACCACATCCAATCTTTTTATCTGCTTCAGGATGGCGCTCCAGAAGAGCTAGTAACATATCGCGATCATCACCTGCTATGCTTTGACCATTTCGATAGCGCTCCAACATATTTCTGAAGTGTTCAATAGCATCTTTCTGGAATTTGAACTCTATTCCATTGAGAACAATTGGTTGCCTTGCCATTTAAACTCCCTACCAGTTTTATATGACGTATAACTTAAATTGTATCGCAGATGTGTTACCCTATATCATAATAAGCGATATCTGCAAGACATAGGAGTTCAAAAAGTCCCTGCTTATCTTTCCTAACCTCAATTCTCGAATGTCGAATGTCTAGACGCGATAATTTACACTTCTCTCTACGTCGCACCCTCGAAAAAGACGGGTGGACAATTACGGACGATCCTTTAGTCTTAGTGTTAGAACAGACACTTTTGAAAGCCGACTTAGGAGCAGAAAAGTTTTTTACTGCGGAAAAAGAAGGGCAGAAAATCGCTGTTGAAATCAAAGACTTCGATTCAGCCTCAGTCATCAGCGAACTGGAAAAAACGATGGGACAGCTTCAGCTTTACCAATGGGCATTGGAAGGCCAAGAACCGGAGCGTCAGTTGTTTTTAGCTGTGAGCCAAGCCATCTACATTAAACACTTTCAAAAACCGATTTTTCAGTTAGCCGTCCAGCGAAATAAAATCAACTTATTAGTTTACGAACCAAGTCAAGAGGTGATTCTCCAATGGATAACTCACTAAGCTATGCAGACATCCTCAAAAAAACCCTGCAAGAAGCAACTCGCACCCAACCCCGTTTACAAGCGATCCAGCTTTACCCCGTCTGTGATGTCGATTCGGGTCAGTTTCTGATTCTGGCTACAGGCTGGGATAAACAGCGCTGGATTGACACGATTCTGTTTCATGCTCGTTTAGTCGATAATCAAGTTGTAATTGAAGAGGATAACTTCGAGGAAGGTCTAAGCCAAGCGCTGATTGCAGCGGGTATAAAAGCAGAGGATATCGTGACTAGCCCCTTCCCTGACAACAGCGATAGAGAGAAAACCTATCAGAAAGTATAAGGAAGAAGGAAGAGGGGGAAACTCCGAGATGGGAAGAGGGAGAGGATTTTTCCCCTACTAGCAATTAGTCATTAGCTATGGCTTAGGCTTACCGACAAAGAAAGCTAAGGGAGAATTATCACCACAAGATAACCGAACTTTAGAACCAATGGGAAAAACATTCCCTGTGGTTGTGAGTGCATATAACTTTTCGCCAGAAGGTGTTTTTAAACAATAACGATTTTCTCTGCCTAAAAACTGACGATCGCAAACCACAACAGGCGAATCTTCATCTAAGTATAAACTCCAGTCTTCCTGCCGGATCATCAATTCTCCTTGAGTAGAAACATCACAGGGAACTTGTGAACATGAATCTCGTTTAACAGCAAAACAACCTACTTCTGTTTCCCAAAAATCCTGCTTCAGCGATGCAGACACAAAATTAGCTTGCGTCACAAACTCAGCCACAAATCTAGATGCTGGTTCTTGATAAACTTCCTCTGGAGTGCCAAACTGTTCTAATTGGCCTTGACGCATCACCGCTACCCAATCTGAAATCGAAAGTGCTTCTTCGCGATCGTGGGTGACAAATACACCAGAGGTTCCCGTTGCTTTGAGAATCTCGCGGACTTCCTGACGCAATCTTAACCGTACTTGTACATCTAAATTACTCAACGGTTCATCTAGTAAAATAATCGCAGGTCTAGGGGCTAAAGCACGGGCCAGGGCCACTCGCTGTTGCTGACCCCCCGATAATTCATGGGGATAACGATTTTCCAATCCTTCTAATCCCACCAGCGCTAATGCTTCGGTGACACCTTTCTGAATATTATGCTTTGACTCTTTTCCTTGATGTGTCAAGCCAAAAGCTACATTTTTCGCGACTGTCAAATGGGGGAAGAGTGCATAGTCTTGAAACACCATACCAATGTCTCGCTGTTCCGGCGCGACTGACATATTAACACTGGCTACAGTTTTCCCTGCTAGGGCGATCGTCCCTGCTTGTAGCTGTTCAAAACCCGCAATTAACCGCAGCAACGTTGTTTTCCCACAACCCGATGGCCCCAACAACCCCAGTATATCTCCCTGATGTAAGGTCAGGGTGACAGATGCCACCGCAGGTGATGCAGCTTGGGCATACTGTTTTGTTACACCATCCAAATGCAGAATTATCGGTCGAGCCATTATTGCTATAAATAATCAACAACTTACTATTCTACAATATACCAGTTTAGTGAGATTAATTATCATAAAGGCTTGACAAATGTTTACAACTACTGATAAACTAGCAGGCTAGACTTTTTACTAGCGATGAAAAATTCCCAAAAATCACTACAGCAAACAGGAATCAGGACAATCCAATGGCGATCGACCTTACGCGGTTTATCGGCGAGTGGGTGGACAGTTGCAATTATCGCTTTAGCATTGCCGATCGCCATACCAGTGATCAGTGTCTTATCCAGTATCTTTTTTGAAGCTAAAGATACATGGCAACATTTAACCGATACAGTTTTAACCCGTTATATCATCAACTCTTTTTGGTTAATGATCGGTGTAGGCTTGGGTGTTGTCGTGATTGGCGTAGGATGTGCGTGGCTAGTAACAATGTGTCGCTTTCGGGCCAGTCGCGTATTTGAATGGGCATTACTGTTACCCTTAGCTGCCCCAGCTTATGTCCTAGCTTATATTTATACAGACTTTTTAGAATTTTCCGGCCCAGTTCAAACTGCTTTGCGTTCTATTTTTGGCTGGAGTTATGGAGACTATTGGTTTCCTAACGTGCGATCGCTCCCTGGAGCCATCTTAATGCTAATCTTAGTTTTATATCCCTACGTCTACCTATTAACACGAGTTGCATTTTTGGAGCAATCAACTTGTACCCTAGAAGCTAGTAGAATACTGGGCTGTAGCCCTTGGCGGAGTTTTATGACAGTTGCCTTACCAATGGCAAGACCCGCAATTGTAGCAGGTTTAGCACTGGCTTTGATGGAAACTCTCAACGATTATGGTACTGTTCAGTATTTTGGAGTGGATACATTCACCACAGGTATTTATCGGACTTGGTTTGGCATGGGAGAACGAATTGCAGCCAATCAATTAGCGGCGATGCTATTATTATTTGTTCTGGGTTTAATATTACTAGAACGCTGGTCGCGGAGTCGGACTAAATATTATCAAGCTAGCAGCCGCTATCGCCAACTACAAACTTATCAACTTAAAGGAATTAGGGAAATCTTAGCGGTAACTGCTTGTTTGATGCCGCTGTTTTTGGGTTTTTTATTGCCAGGATGTCTTTTAGTAAAGTTGACCTTAGCTAATTGGCAACTCACCTTAGATGAACGCTTTTGGATATTTGCCCGTCATAGTTTAATTTTGGCAACACTGACAGCAATTTTAGCCGTAGTTATTGCCTTGATTATGGCTTATGGGTTACGGTTATATCCTAATTTAGGAGTGCAGTTAGGCACTAGAGTTGCGGCAATGGGCTATGCTGTACCTGGATCTGTGATTGCAGTTGGGATTATGGTTCCCATTGGAAAAATGGACAATCTATTTGATAGTTGGATGCGTGAAAACTTTGGAATTTCTACAGGCTTGTTGTTAAGTGGTACGATCGCAGCTTTGGTATTTGCTTATATAGTTCGCTTCCTTGCTGTTTCTTTAAATGCGGTGGAGTCAAGTTTGGGCAAAATCAAGCCTAATTTAGATGATGCGGCGAGAAGTTTGGGTTATAGCCCGATGCAAACTTTAGTTACAGTTCATACACCAATGATGACGGGAGGTTTACTAACTGCCATGATGTTAGTATTCGTTGATGTAATGAAAGAGTTACCTGCTACTATAATTATTAGACCTTTTAACTTTGATACCTTGGCTGTGCGAACTTATCAACTTGCCTCAGATGAGCGATTGGCTGAAGCTTCTGGCCCAGCATTGGCAATTGTTTTAGTGGGGATGTTACCGGTTATTTTATTAAGTTGGAAAATTGCGCGATCGCGCAAGTCTTCAACACAATAACCGCCAAATCTCTTCCCTGCTTGCACAGGTGATTGATTCTTTTAAAGCTATAGTCCGACAGGGGTTGAAACCCCTGTCTCATAGCTAAAGTCCGACAGGGGTTGAAACCCCTGTCTCATAGCTAAAGTCGTCTGAAGACGACTAGACAGCTAGGATTTCAGTCGGTTTCAACCGACTTTAGCTATAAGAGGGGGAATTTATTCCCTGGCCGGTTTCAGGAGAATGTATCAACCCTTCTTCCATCTTCTTTTTACCTTTACAAATCAAGATGATTAATAAAAACTTAGCAATGTTTCACCGCACTACTGGCACAATCTCCTTCTTACTACTTACTGTTTTTGTCACCTTTGGATGTCAAAAACAGGCGGCGGGTCCCCTCGAAACATTACAAAAAACTAAGCAATGTCCAGGATGTGACCTGACTGATACCAAATTAAGTGACATTGATTTAACAAGCGCTAATCTCAATGGTGCTAAGTTGGAAGGTGCTATGCTAGAAAATGTCAAACTTAATGAAGCCTTACTCGATAGCGTCAATCTCAAAGGTGCAAATTTAAAAGGTGCTTCTCTGGAAAAAGCAGGTTTATTTTCTGCCGATCTCACAAATGCTGATTTGAGTAATGCAAATCTCAAGGGGGCTTTTTTGCGAGGTGCAAAACTAAATAATGCCAATCTTAGTAATGCCGATTTAAGTGAAACTGACTTAAATAGTGCTGATTTGACTGGGGCAAACCTGAAAGGGGCAAACCTGAAAGGCGCTATCATGCCGGATGGTAAAATTAAAAATTAAAGTTGATGGGATTCGGCGGTTTCAACCGCCGAATCACAAAGAGTAGCTTCTTGTTCAAAAAGCCTCTATTTCCATCCGGCGCGATCGGCAACCTTTAAAGCTTCGGGGTTATTTTTCCCAAACACATCAGGGTTGAGAGGGTCAGATTTGAATGTACCAAAACTTGCCACTACAGGATCGATCGCCACACCTGAAATCACAGGGTATTCGTTATTACTCCTAGCAAAAAGCTGTTGCGCTTCGCGGCTGGCTAGGTGTTCCAAGAATTTGATCGCGCCTGCTTTGTTACGGGAGGTTTTGACTACACCGCCACCACTAATGTTGACGTGGGTACCGCGATCGCGTTGGTTGGGGAAAAATACACCTACTTTCGCCGCGATCGCTTTTTCTGCTGGATCTTTCGATTTCATTAAGCGAGCTACATAATAGGTATTAACAATGGCAAGATCGCCTACCCCATCAGCAACAGCCTTGATTTGTGCCGTATCATTTCCCTCTGGAGGACGCGCAAAATTAGCCACCAATCCTCGCGCCCAAGCTTCTGTTTTTTGAGCTCCATGAGCTGCTAACATAGCGCCAACCAGAGACTGATTATAGATATTAGTGGACGATCGCACTAAAACTTTGCCTTTCCACCGAGGTTCTGTCAGCGCCTCATAGGTTGACAATTGGGCAGGGTTCACCTTGCTTTTGTTGTAAACAATCACCCGTGCCCGGCGCGATAGACCAAACCAGAAACCTTGAGGATCTCGCAAACTTGCTGGAATTGCCGATGTCAGGACTGTTGAAGAAACAGGTTGCAGAATACCTGCTTGTTTTGCCCGCCACAAACGCCCACCATCCACCGTGATGAAAACATCAGCGGGGCTATTTGCGCCTTCACTTCTGATCCGTTCAATTAGTTGGTCAGCATCCGCCTCAACGAGGTTAACCTTGATCCCAGTTTTTTTGGTGAAGCTTTGGTACAACTCATTATCAGTATCGTAGTGACGTGCTGAATAAAGGTTGAGAGTGCCGGTTTGGGCTGCGACAGGGGCTTTTTTGGTTAGTTCCCCCACGGCCACGACAGCCATTGCTGTACCGCTGGCAAGAAAAATACGCCGAGAAATGCTCATTGTTCTATAATGATAGATTTTTTCATCTGGTAATTGACACGATGGTCTATCTACAGCCATCTATAGTCATTGCTTTACTATATTAATGCAAGTAATTCTTATTTGATGATCGAGAGCGTAACTATTTTATGGCTGACGCACTGCTGGTCAATCGATTTTAGATTTTAGATTTTAGATTTTAGAGGCGACCCCACGGATAAATGCTCTTTCTTGAGGATTTTCGATTTGAGATTGGGGATTGATTCCACGGATAAATCACGTGGCGGGTACCACATGAAGAAATTCGTGGTCAGAAATCCGGTCTCGACTTCGCTCAACCGGCAGTTTTTTTCCGAAAAGACTTGGTTATAAGCTGTCGGGCATCTTGCGTTGTATTTTTCGGGCGGGCGGGACGCTAGGGCCCCTACTCCCCACAACAATTTCATCTGAGATGTTGCACCATTCTCAATAAGCCTTTTATGAACAGGCTGGACGGCCTGTGAAGCGAGAAAACTCATTCTTTGTGGAACGGGCCCCAGAGCCCGTTCTTGACAATGGTGCAGCATCTGAGATCCTAAGCTGTCAGGCATTTAAATTGCATATTCAGGGCGGGCTAGACGGCCCACCCCACAAGACTTAGATTGTTTGTTGACATTCTATTTAAATGCTGAACAGCTTACGGATTATTTGTGTCTAATTAGCTCGTAAATTTCCACATAGTCTTTAGCTGGATATTTCCACGAATTGTCACAATTCATGCCTTGAAGCATGAGTTTTTCAAATTCATCATGATAGTCATACCACAATCCGATCGCCCGATCGAGCGCCGACTCCAAAGCGTAGTAGTCAGTTTGGTAAAATACGTAACCGTTGCGTTCTTCCGGTAGGTGGCGGGTGTCGTAATCTCGATCGAACACAGTATTCACCAAACCGCCAACTCCCCGCACCACAGGAACAGTGCCGTACCTCAACCCAATCATCTGAGTCAGCCCGCAGGGTTCGTAATTACTGGGAACCACAATCATATCCCCACCCGCGTAAATTAAGTGCGACAGTTCCTCATTAAAACCTAGTTCTAAATGGCAGTCTGGATTATCATTTAAAAACTGTCTTTCGTGCTGGAAATGATCGTTAATTCCCGCTTCCGTCGCGGAACCCAAAAGCACGAATTGCGCCCCCTTACTCAGAGAGTAATAAATTGCATGGTGGACGAGATGGACACCTTTTTGGTCGTCCAAACGACCGATAAAGGTAATAATAGGCTTGTCAGCATCGCGCAATAACAGCCGATCGCGCAAAGCTTTTTTAGTTTTGGCTTTTCCTGCCAAATCCTCCTGATTGTAGTGGTGCGGAATATAGCGATCGGTCTCAGGATTCCACACATCGTAATCAATGCCGTTGAGCACCCCGCGAAACTTCTCTTGATATAAATGCAATGTGTGCCCCAAACCGTAGCCACACTCGCCCATATGAGCTTCCCAAGCATGGTGGGGCGAAACCGTGGTGACAAAGTTCGAGTAAACAATGCCGCCTTTCATAAAGTTGATAGCAAAAGGGTTAAAGTTATCTCGGAGGCGATCGTAATCAAAATAATAATCCGGTCTGTGCAAACCCGTTGCTTCCAAAATATCGCCACCTCCCATGCCTTGATGTTTGAAATTGTGAATGGTATAGCAGACTCGCTGATATTCCATCCAATTGTATTTGTAAATTTCAAACAGCAAGACTGGAACCAAACCAGTTTGCCAATCGTGACAGTGAATCACATCGGGACGCTTGTTGCTTCTGAGCAAAAATTCCAACGCGGCTTTGCTGAAAAATGCAAACCGCATATTGTCGTCATTGCACCCGTAATAACAGCCGCGATTAAAAAAGTTATCTTGAGAGCGAGGTTCGATGAAAAAACACAACTGCCCGTGCACCCAGCCGCACAAGACATCACAGAGGATTTCGCCGCCGTACCAGGGCACAGCCAAATCCCGGTAGGCCTCGTGAAGTCCCCAAATGTGGTCGTACCTCATGCAGTCGTACTTCGGTAGAATAATCTCGACGCAGTGGCCGGAATTCTGCAACTCCCGACTCAAGCCGTAAACTACGTCGCCCAAACCCCCTGCTTTGATGACGGGGGCGCACTCCGAGGCAATTTGTACAATGTACATTTTTTTTCTCGCTCCTGGATGAATCAAAAAAATATTTTCTTAACATGACAAAGTATATGGTTTCTCGCCAAATAAGCAAGTAGGCCATTGGGAATACAGGGCGATCGGGCTCCCAGAAGCCGAATTTGCGGCGGTTGCGATCGGCGATATCGTTTCGGCATGGCTGCAACTCGATCGCAAATTCCGCAAAACATAACTCATCTTCTCGCATTTGTCAACTCAATCTTTTGAGTCAAATCGCCATTTGTCTCGTCTAGTTCCGAATAGCGATCGAATAACTCACTCAAAGCTTCTTCTCCAACAATTTCTCCATTACTGACAAACTTCTCTACCTCCACCGAACCATCACTCAAAAATTCTATTTCCCACCGTTCCCCAGGTACAGCTACAATTACCATCAGAGCTTCATCGCGATGATGCGCTAAACTGTAATCGATAGCCTGTTTTTGCAATTTTTGCAAAAATAATATTACTTGGTCAAATCCATTATTTTTCATCTATCAAATCTCCCATCGCTCAACAATTTGCGAACCATCTTAAAGCCGGGTATATTTTATTCAGCACCTCTTTCTATTTGCTCCCATATCATTTCGCTAAATTCTTCCCAACTTGGCGAATTTGCCGGAAGCTGTGCTTGTTTTATACTACCTTTTTTACCTTTGAGAATCTCAGACACTTTCATGCCTGCAAATTTGTGTGCGATCTTTCTTCCTCCTTATCTTACATAAATCCCACTCATCATTCTCATACCGATCGAAAAAAATGCAACAACTCAACCCAAACCCATAGCATCATTTTCACATATTAATAATTTACCTTTCCCCTGATAATACCAAACATAACCCTCTCCACCGCCTTTGCCAAAATGACCTAATTTTCGATAATCTTCTTCAATCCCCTGAGTAAATCCTTTCACCAAATCGCAATCAGCTATCAAAGTTTCACCTTGTTTGAGTTCGACAACCTTAGCCGGTGAATTTGTAGCAGCTACAACTATAGCTTTTTGCTCGCGCAAAGCTGTAACAGCAATTCTCCACCTACCGTCAATCGATTTTAGATTTTAGATTTTAGATTTTAGATTAAAGAATTGAAGCATTGACTTGCGCGAGATAAATTCGGCGGGCAAGTTTCATCGGATACAGGTTTTTTATTTCTGGACGGATGAATCACGTGGCGGGTATCCTGGATGCTTTCGGTCAATTTTCCAATACACCAATGCAGCGCACCTTTTTGAATTATTACTCCCGAATTATTCAAATTAATTTCCGCTTGCTGAACCAACGGAATATTCTTAGTGGGATGATAAAACTTCTTCGTTTCTGGATTGATATTATTTTGGATGTACCACAAATCCGTCGGTTCCAAAACCTTGATTTCGTATTTCATAATTTACCTCGCCTATTTACCTGAAATGTGTTAAACATTTTACCCAAGATAAGGAGCTGCCACGCTCCCGGACTTATCTTGTGAAATTTATCTTTGGCAGACATCCTCTGCTACTGTTAAAGTATCTAGCTATCTTAGCAATAGCAGACAGCGCCCCTCCACAATTGTTGAGAAAAATTTATGCCTGCGATCGCACAATCTCCCAATGTACCCATTTTACAAGAAATCAACTCAGGATTACCCAACATTTGCGGCTCCGAAGCAGAAATCAGTGCCGCAGCCAATAGCAACGAACCAATCTTTCTACCTACCACAAATCTGCGCCTGGAAAATATTCAAGCCGGATTCGCCTGCGCCCTGCATATGCACCAACCGACAATTCCTGCCGGTGCAAACGGCGAACTAATCTGCAATCTCCAGCATATGTTTGAACATCCCAACCAAGGAGACAATCACAACGCCGGAGTCTTTGCTTGGTGCTATTCTCGCATGGGAGAATTCATTCCCCAACTAATTGCTGAAGGTTGCAACCCGCGAATTATGCTCGACTATTCGGGCAACTTATTGTGGGGATTGCGCCAAATGGGACGCGACGATATCTTTGATAATCTCAAGCGGATTACCTGCGATCCTCAATATCAACCTCACGTAGAATGGCTGGGGACAATGTGGAGTCACGCCGTCATTCCCTCAACTCCAATCCCCGATATCAAGCTCCAAATTCAAGCATGGCAACATCATTTTGCGGCAATTTTTGGCATTGATGCTCTGAAGCGCGTCAAAGGTTTTTCGCCCCCAGAAATGCACTTTCCAAATCACCCTGATACACTTTACGAATACATCAAAGCTTTGAAAGAATGCGGCTATCGCTGGCTGATGGTGCAAGAACATTCTGTAGAAAATCCAGACGGTTCGGGATTGTCGCAAGACCAAAAATATATTCCCAACCGTTTGGTTGCACGCAATTCTCACGGCGAAAAAATCAGCATCACGGCTTTGATTAAAACTCAAGGTTCGGATACGAAATTGGTCGGTCAAATGCAGCCTTATTACGAAGCAAAAGGACGCAATAAACAGCAAATTGGCAATGTCACAGTTCCTTCTTTAGTCACTCAGATTGCTGACGGAGAAAATGGCGGCGTGATGATGAATGAATTTCCCAGCGCTTTTGTCAAAGCTTGGCACGAAAACCGCGAACAAGGGGGGGGAAAATCCGGTGTTGTTGGTTTAAACGGCACTGAATATTTGGAGATAATTGAAGCGGCGGGTGTTAATCCTGATGATTATCCGATTTGTCAAGGGGTTAACCAGCACAAAATCTGGCACCTAGTCGATGCTGATAGTGCAACGCCGGAAAAAGTGGAAAGTGCGATCGCCCAACTCAAGCAAACCGACCATAATTTTCACATGGATGGTGCTTCTTGGACAAACGATTTGAGTTGGGTGAAAGGCTACGAAAATGTCTTGGAACCGATGAATCTACTCAGCGCTGCATTTCACAAAAAATACGATCCGCTGGTGCAGCAAGATGCCACCGTTACTAAGCAGTTTGAATACCAGCAAGCTTTGCTTTACAATTTGTTGGTGCAAACAAGCTGTTTCCGCTATTGGGGACAGGGAACTTGGACTGATTACGCCCGCGAACTTTACAACCGCGGCGCTGCTTTAATGAAGTAGGAGAATTTATTGTAAGGTGCGTCAGAAACAAATTGTTCGATCGGTATCAAATATCGGCGCTGACGCACCCTACGCCTGTTGGCAAAGTCCGAAAAATTACCAATTAGTAATTACCAATTACCAACTCCTACATTTCCTGCATCAGCCGCAAGTAATTCTGCCGCATCTGCGTCATATTTTCCATCATTCTATTAGCCATATCTTTCTCAACATCGCTCATTTGCTGCCAAAATAAGGCCGATCGCCTCGCCATAATTGCTTCTTCCCATAGCATCTCCAAAAGTTGCGCCGCCATTGGGTTTTCAGCATCGATAATCCCACACAATTGCTGGAATGCCCGGTTGGCTTCACTGTGACTACCAACATCCTGAGCCAGCGTCAGGCATTTTTTGAGTTGGACGATCGGGTTTTCAGAAGAGTAAGCCATAATTTCACGAAGATAAGCTACAAAATTTACGCTGATACCTTTGACATTACTAGAGTTGTGACACAGCCGTACAGTTCCCTAAATACCAGCGCCAAGGCAAATCCATGCCTTGAGAAATCCCGATCCGCGTAGTTTGGACAAAATTTATTGTACCCTCCTCCACAGCTTGCTGAAATTGCTCGCTCCGGTGTTCCAATCGCAGCGGTTGGCCTGCACCCAAGGGAAAACCGCTTAAAGTTCGATCGATCAGCAGTACCTTACACAGTTTCCCAGGCCCGGCGGCGAGGCGCGATCGCTTCTTCTCAGGAATTGCAGCGAATTCTTGGGGAACCACATCTACCTGCAAAGCTCGAATCAGCACACCACTAGCAACTCCCTCTGCATCCGTCACCACGTTAAAACAGTGATACATCCCGTAAATTAGGTAAATGTAGCTCATACCCGGAGGCCCGAACATCACCTCATTGCGAGGAGTGCGTTGTCGGTAAGCGTGACAAGCGGGATCTCCGGGCCCGTAAGCTTCAGTTTCGACAATCATTCCCCGAATCGTCTCGCCGTCAGGAAACTGCCGCACCAGCGAGCATCCCAGTAAATCTGGCGCTACGCTGGTAGATGGCCGCGCCAGCCAAAAAGATTCTACAATCTGAGTATTTGCACTCACTCAACAACAGCAGGTAAATTATGGACGTTAAGTTAGTTTTAGCAGTCTTGACAGCAGTTTTCACCGTTTGTTGTCTGTTCTTTGGCACAAAAAACGGATTCTACGATACTGACAAGTATCACGGTAACGGTTCTGCTCACTAATTTTAGGCGATTGTTAGTTGCTTAAAAAAACCGCCGCCTGTCAGTCAGTCGGCGGTTTTTTTTATGAACCACAGAGGCCACAGAGGACACAGAGAAAGAGAAACAGAGAGCGGAAAGAATGAAAAGAAGTTGACAAGTAATGACACACCAGATTGTTTTATGGGCTGCCATTAAGGGTGAATTTTGCCATCTGGCATTTGATTTTCTTGCAAGCTAGGATTCTCGAATTCGGCCCATCCCGGCAAATTTAAGCGAACTGTCGCTCGCCGCACTGTTTGGTTTGCAGCAATTCCTTGAGTTGCTTTTGTTGGTTATAAAAAATTAGATTTTTTGCCACAATAAATACAACTGCGATCGACAATCCAGCAGTAAATAAATTATTTATTTTCCTAAATATCCGAAAAGCTTCGCGGGCTTTGTCTCGCTGTTAAGAGATTTCTACAATAGTGCGATCGACCTCTCCACAATTCCCACAAAAAAATACAGGCATCTCCCACAAGCAGTCTGGCGAAATTAAACACCGCCTAACTTATAAATCCCGCCTCCTTTCCCTCGCTAGTGCTGCTTTGAGCTTGGCACTCGCCCCCCTCCGTCTGCTTCACTTTGCTTTGAGCAGTCCATAAACGGAATTTATTTTTACCCGAAGGCGCGCATTTGCATATACCTCCAGACTGAAATAAAAGAAACTTTATTTATATCCCTGGAATGAGTAAATCATCAAGAGATTTGAGGATGATTAATCTAGAAACGCAATACCGTACCTGCGCTGTTGATAAATTCTCAGCAACTACTTTTTGGGTCAAAATTGCTTTGAGAAATTAATTTACTCTAAAAACAGTTGGCAGCAGCTCAGGTTCCTTAACCTCGCCAGAACACACCCTACCTATAATCCCGACAATTCGGAGCGGCAATGAACACAATCAAACCCGAACCCAAAAGATCGCGCTTCATGGCTCTGCTGCTGACAACGCTGCTGACCTTTCCCTTTGTGAGTGCTTGCGGTTCTGACGAGCGAACTTACGCTCCCCCGCCTCCTGTTGACAACACTCGCGCTGGAGGAGTGCAAACTAATCGCGCCCCCACTCCTTCCCCACAAGCGAAAAAAGGACTGAGCAATGCTCAAAAAGTAGGGATTACTTTAGCAGGAGCCGCCGCCCTTTACTACATCTACAATCAGTACAAAAATAAACAAGAAAAGGGGCCGCAGGGAAAACATTACCTTTCCAAAAACGGTCGCGTTTACTACCGCGATGCCCAGAATCGCGCGGTCTGGGTAACGCCCCCGCCGGGAGGAATTACAGTTCCGGAGTCCGAGGCAGTGCGTTACCGCGAATTCCAGGGGTACAACAACCAAAATACTGGTCGAGACCTTACTAGCTTGCCTGAAGCTACAAGTCCTGTTCCGGCACAGTAGTCTAAGCATTTGAGATTTTAGATTGCAGGTTCCCTGACTTTCAATTAAATGTGGGATTCCCAATCTAAAACAGTCGTTTTTCAACACCTAAAAAAAGAGGAACTTTATCATGGTAGACGGATTTTTGCGGAAGTTAAAAGATGCGATCGTTGGGCCAGACAGCGAGCAATTCGATCCTGACGGCAATTACCAAGATGCCTCAAATCCCGGACAGTACGGCAACGTGACTCCAGCTAGCCAAGACCCCTACGGCGACCCCGCAGACTACGGACAGTACGGCAACCTGACTCCAGCCAGCCAAGACCCCTACGGCGACCCCGCAGACTACGCCGGTACCGACTACGGACAGTTCGGCAACCTGACTCCGGCCAGCGAAGACCCCTACGGCGACCCCGCAGACTACGTAGCGGATGCTGGAATGTTCGGCAACCTGACTCCGGCCAGCGAAGACCCCTACGGCGACCCGGCGGATGAGGAAGGGTTTAGTTAACTACCAGCCGGGAAGTCTTGGGCGTATATTTAGAGGGGATTAATCAGAGCGCGGAACCCCGTACCCCGTTGGGAATTACTCCTTGGGATGAAAGGCTCGTCGGGTTTCGGTACCGAAACCGACAATTATTCTTTTATACCCCAAGATGCTCGGGAAATACTCTGATACTATATTAGCGAGTGGGGGTGGAACTACCTCACTATAAAAAGCCTTTGAAAAAAAGGAAAAAGAAGCCTGCGGTCTAACTGTACTCAGTTGACCGTCAGGTTTGTTCACTTGATTAGAGTCGATGCCTCAATTGCTTGAGGACACATCTCCTTCAATTAGGGTCGATGCCTGTGTTACCACACGACACCTCTGGTTCAGAACGCGGACGTGCAGCTTTCACTGCATCCGGCTCCTAGTCTGACACCTAGTAAGTCGGGTTTAACCCGCTGTTCGGACTCTCACCTGACCATGAACGGTCTGATGCTGGTGACATTCACGATGTAGAACTTCCAAATTTATAGGTTTCCAATTGTTATGGTTGCCGTCGATATGGTGTAGTTCTGCAATATCACCTGACATGAACGATATATTACATTCTGTACATTTGTGATTCTGTTTCTTGAGAAGTCGTGCCGTTATCCCATCGTAGTGAGCATTCTCTCGTTTTGACCAATAAACAAAATCGCCATCATAGGGTGATTTATCTCCCTTGACAATGACAAACTTGCAGGCTGACCAACTAACCGCAGGAAGTGCTCTTTTTATAACCTTATTGGTTTGATAACGGTTGTATCTTCCTTGTTTCCGAATGAATTTCCATAACCAATAGCGCAGTGACCACAGGTTGTGTTGACTCATATCGCAGAATCTATGGTAATTTCTCCACCCTCTTAGCACCGAACCACAGTTGTTGATTCGATGTTCGAGAGTGAAACGACTATCTTTTATCACTTTTTTAACTTTTGCCTTAATGCTAATTGTAGCTTTTTGACTTGGTGTTGAAATGAATTTACCCGACAGGTTTAACTGAGAAGTTCCACCCAAGGAAGTCGCAACCATCTGTACTATGTACATTTGTGACAAGTTAAGAAAAAGTGCAAATTGTCAAGGGGGTAGACCAACAAAGGTAAAATGGGATGAAACCTTTACCGGGCAAGCAGTTGAGCGATAATTGAACCAGTTATGAGTCGCAAAAAACGAATCAACCGAGATCATGAAAAGAAAAAAAACGTCCCCAAGTAGAAAATGAAGTAATCGCGAATCACCTGGAAGATTTATTAATTCCGGCAATGGCGGCCCAAAAAAGTTTTTATCGGCAACTAAATCTAAGAGATAGAATTCTGACACTACCATTAATGATGGCAGCAATATTAAGTTTATTATGGCGACCCGTAGCAGGAGTAACAGAATTAACCAGATTATTAAATAGAGAGGGATTTTTATGGTGTGAGCCACAAAAGATTAGTCAACAAGCATTATCGCTCAGATTTTTAACTTTGACCGCATTTTTATTTGAAAAAATATTTAAACAATTACTACCTCATTTTCGACAAAAATGGTTAACAAGAAAATCAAGACCATTACCAGATAGCGTACAATTTGCCTGAAAAAACTTTTAAAATATCTGGATAGCTGACGGCTCAACATTAGAAGCATTGTTTCGTAAACTCGAAATTTTATCAGATGTGCCAATTGGTCAATTAGCCGGAAAATGGGAGTAATCATAGACCTAGTAACTCATATTCCCGAAGAAATTTGGTTTGGGAAAAATCCCAAACAAGCAGATACTAATTGGGAGGAAGATTTACTAAAAACAGTTAAGCCTAAAACCTTACTATTATTGGATCGAGGCTTCTATCACTTCGCTTTTTGGTCACAAATAATCGAGCAAGAAATTGGATTGCTCACTCGAATTAAGAAAGGTGCATTTTATTAAATCGAGCGGGTATTAACCAATACTTATGATGTCAAATACCAGATAATTAAAATAGGTGCAGGCACAAAACAGACACCATATCTGACTATAATTTTAGTACAAATTAGCTCCAAGACTTCCTGGCGATTTTATCTAAAAACTGTCCGAAAACCCGAAGTATTGCCCCCTATGTAGTAGCAGATTTATATCAAAAACGCTGGCGAATAGAAAACGCATTTTGTACAGTAAATAGACTCCTAAATTTAAGTTATTTATGGACAGGTTTGTCCAACGGAATCCCGATCGAGATTTGGGATACTTGGCTATTTTATGCGGTTTTGGTAGACTTAGGAGATGCCGTTGCGGATGAATTAGGAGTGTCAATGGAACGTGTTTCATTAGAAATGATTTATCGGGGAAGGTCTCATTTTTCTGTGGCATATCAAAAAGGATTAGCTTCTGACCTAGTTAAGTATTTTGCCTACGCTAAAAATCAAGATGTAGGGATTGTTAAGCTAGGCATGAAAACCTCATGTCAGGCTAATTATTTCTCCTTTCCATGGAACTCAAAGAAGTCCCTAACAATTTTTTTTCAACAATAAAGGAACAAATGGAGTCATATTTTAATTGGGTCAACAGGTAAAATATGAGTAAGATTACTCATTGACAATAGTGCTTTTAGCTTAACTTGTGAGTAATGCTCAATTATCGATAAAAGAAACCTAGCTGACGCACCCTACTGAAGCCAATTAGTCCTAGGGTGCGTCAGAAGAGAGTCTCTTAATTATCGATAAAAGAACCCTAGCTGACGCACCCTACTGAAGCCAAAACCCCAATGATTCTAATGGGAATTTAACCTTGACAAACGGGCGGGTTTCAGGTTGAGATTCTCAACCGACTTGTTCGATATACTGAGCGAGATCGTCACGCAGGCGGCTGAGTTCGGCTTCGGTGGTGACGCGCACGCGATCGTCCCGAACCGTAATCAGCACTTTCGCAGCAAAAGGAGTTGGCCAGATATTCGGGTTGCAGAAAACCTCCAAAAAGACATCTCCTGCATACCGATATTCCATCGGTTTTTGGGGAGAAGCTTTAGCGCCAGCGGTTTTGGCTGCTACAGCTTTCAAGCTTTCCATCAAAGCTGCAATTTCGCTTTGCAAATCCCGCGCGGCTTGCGGGGAAAAGCTAAAGGAGACAGAACCTTCGACTAAATTCAGTGTCAGCGGAGAAAGAGACATGGGCAATGAAATTTAACATACTATTGTTAATGATAAAATATACAATAACCTAAAAGAAGTACCAGCCAACTAAATTGGGCGGCGAAACTGCTATTAATTAAAATTTGTCTCAAGAAGCTAGGCTAAATTAATGAATATAAATCTAGTCGCAAGCTAGATTCAGCAAGAGTTTTAACCTGTTATGACTTGATAAGCTTTAAACTAGAAACCAGAAAACTTGACGGCCGAGCGAGGAGATTTTATGGTTGCCGATAACCGTTCCGAAGTCCGCAAGGTTTTAATAATTACCTTATTGCTAAATTTGCTGGTGATGGCAATTAAAGCAGCGGTGGGATGGCTGACTGGTTCCCTCAGTTTGCTGGCAGATGCTTTGCACAGCGTCACGGACAGCGCTAATAATATTTTAGGATTGGTAACTAATCATTATGCCAATCCGCAGCCCGATCGCGATCATCCCTACGGACACCAAAAATTTGATGCTCTCGGAGCTCTGGGAATAGCTGCGTTTCTGGGAATTGCCTGTTTTGAAATTCTCAGCGGTGCTGTTGAAAGGCTGATTAACGGGGGTAAAGTTGTCAAAATATCCCCAAATGAACTGTGGATTTTGTTGATTGTACTGGGAATTAATATTTTTGTCACTTTTTACGAGCGCAGGGTTGGCCAACGTCTCGGTAGCGCGATTTTAGTGGCTGACGCTCAGCACACGATGAGCGATGTTTGGGTGACAATTATGGTCATCGGCGGGTTGATTGGTGTTTGGCAAGGGCAGGTTTGGAATATACCTCAATTACAATTCCTGGATGTGTTTTTGTCTTTTCCTGTGGCTATTTTGGTGTTTAGCAGCGGTTGGAAGGTTTTAAGGGAAAATCTGCCTTGGTTGGTGGATGAAATGGCGATCGCACCGGAAGTTATTCACGCGATCGCGATCGATGTACCGGGGGTTGTCAACTGTCACTCGATCGCCTCCCGTGGGGTTGTAGGGCGTCAAGTATTTATTGATATGCACATGATTGTCGATGCTGTCGATGTAGAAACTGCTCACGGGATTACAGAAGAAGTAGAAGCCCGTTTGGAAGAACGTTTCAGCCCTGTACGCATCTTAATTCACGTTGAGCCGCCGGCTTACGAGTCCGACCAAATTAGCTACGATGCTGAAAAATGAAGGCACAACCAGTGATTTTGACACGGATACACGGATTAATTGAAGAATCGGGAAAGTATTTTTACTTACCGCAATTCCTCCAATTTTTTAAATCCTATCAATCGGGTGAGAGCGATCGCACTTAATTTAGTAGCAGTTTTCCACAGGAAAAGGGGGGTTTTCCACAGAAATCGGCAAGTTTTCCACAATAACTTTGATAATTATCGAGCAAAAGACTATTGGTACAAGTTCCGAGTTTTTTGGATTTCTACGGCCATTTTCTGTCGCAAGTCCCAAGGTAGCAGAATTTCGACTTCTGAACCTAAAGCGCGCAACCACCTCAGCGGGTAGTAGTCTGTTTCTCGGTAAGTGACTTGGTAGTAAGCATCGTCGGTTGGGCGAGACTGGAGGATTTGTAAAAGTGCCGATCGGTGTTCTGGGTTGGGAGTATATTGTGTGATTAATGTGGCGGCGCGATCGCAGTCTATGGCGGTAAAAGTATTGTGGATGGTGATTCCTTGCAGGTAGGATTGAGCGAAAGTGCGATGTTGCCTTCATCCTAGCTGTGATTAACAGTATGATATACTCAAATATCTAGGAGGTTAAATTTGATGAGTAGTAACGATACTTTCCAAGACTACAAAGTTAAGCACCTTTTCTTACTGGTGGGTGAAAACCCACTGCCTAATTATGTAGCTGCCGTGAAGTTACTAGGAAGTGGTGGCACAGTTTATCTTGTTTATACTAATCAAACACTATCGCAAAAAAGCCTGCTGCAAAATGCCTTAAAAGATAAAGGCTTTAGCAGCAAGCCAGTTGCTTTAGACAAGGATAAAACGGACAATAATAAATCTAATGCTCATCGAATTTACACAAAAGTTAAAGAAAATGCAGAAAAAATACCGACTAATGAACGTATTGGTCTGCATTACACAGGTGGCACAAACACAATGGCAGTTCACGCCTATCGAGCGATCGCGGATTTACCAAGAAATGATACAGTCTATAGTTATCTAGATGCCAAGACGTTAGAGATATTTATAGATGAGCCCAATTCTGATTCTACTCACAGAGCAGTTCAGCTTACAGTGCCTCTAGAAGTCCTATTTAAACTGCACAAGTATGAGTGGCAAGAAAATAAAAAGCCACTACCTACCCCAATTTTACCAGATGCAGCCGCCGAATTTGTCAGACTTTATCAAGATGAAAAAATAGCAGAAACTTGGAGAAGATGGTCTAATACTCATCGGTACAACAACTATGGAGAGTTAAAAAGAGCAAAAGATTCAGCCACAGGTCAGTGGAAATCTGAAGATGAGCTTTCTAATTTATCTTTGAGTTTAACAGGCGTACACTCAGAAATTATTGAATTTCTGCGCCAGAAGTTAGATGCTTCGCCGAGTCAACTTTCTTTGAACGTGACAAAGGCTAAAGGATTTAATAGTTATGAACAAGTTTGTGCATGGCTAGGGGGGATTTGGTTAGAACATTATGTACTCAAACAAGTTAAAGAACTGGCGCAAGACTTACAGCTTGGGGACAGCAAAATGTCATTTGTTATCAAAAGAAGTCAAACTTGGGAAGGAGGAGTATTTGAATTTGATGTTGCCTTCATGCGAAGCTACCAATTGTTTGCTATTTCCTGTACAACCAGTAAAGACCCAAAAGAATGCAAGCTGAAACTATTTGAGGCATACACAAGAGCAAAGCAACTCGGTGGTGATGAAGCCAGAGTTGCTTTAGTTTGCTGTTGTGATGACGATCCAAGTAAATCACCACGTTTAGACAGATATCTCAAAAGTCAGCTTGAAGGCGCTGTAACTAATCCTAAAATTGCTGTATTTATTCGACAAGATTTACCAATACTCAAAGAAAAGATTGCAGCGTGGGTAGACCTAAATAAGGGAAAATCATGAGTAAACTAACTCTCACTGTAGTCGATACAACTGGAATTCAGGACTATGTTTTCAGCAGTAACCGTCTGCGCGAAAATATTGGAGCATCCTACTTAGTATCTCAAGCTACTAAAGAATGGGCTGAAAAAGCTTTGCTGGATTTAGCAAAAGAACTTAATCAAAAAGTTCATATTCCTCAACGTAATTCATTACAGGAAATCCATATCGGTAATGAGGATGTAGCGGCTGAGATAGTTTATGCAGGAGGTGGCAATACAGTTTTACTTTTTACGAGTTTTGAATATGCTAAACGCTTTACTCAAATTTTGACCGAACGAGTTTTGCAAGGTGCACCCGGTTTAAATATTGTCGTTGCTCATAATAAAGAATTTGAATTTAGGAAGGGAGAGTTTAAAAAGACGTTAAACCAGCTTTTAGAAAAAGACTTACCTAAAAAGAAACGAGAGCGAGTTGCTTCTGTACCTTTATTAGGTTTAGGAGTAACAGCAGCTTGTCGGTCAACTCAACTTCCCGCAGTCAATACCAGCGAGAAATATATTGATGCAGATGATGAGGATATTTATCTAATTTCTAAAGAAACTGAAGCTAAACTCAAAGCAGTTCCTAAAGCAAATAAAAGACTAATAGAAAAATTTGCAGGCACTTTTAACTCAGACATTTATGATTTTCCCTATCGCACAGACTATTTAGGTCGTTCTGAAGGTGAATCAAGTTATGTAGCCATCGTTCATGCAGATGGTAATGGCATGGGAAATCGTTTTCAAAAGTGCGGTGAAGGAAAATCGGACGAAGAAGCAATTATTGAAATGCGTAAACTTTCTTACAGCGTTGAGGATGCTGGAATAAACGCTTTGAGAAAAGTGCTAGAGATAGTTCATAACTCAATTGAAAACGGAGAATTATTAGGCTGTTTGGGTCGATTTTCGCTCAAAATAGCCAAAAATGGTAAATACTATTTGCCGTTCCGTCCTTTAGTTTATGGTGGCGATGATGTCATCTTTGTTTGTGAGGGAAGGATAGGACTTGAGTTAGCTGCAATTTATCTGAAGGAATTTGAAGAACAAAAAGATATAGAAGGTCAACCACTTAACTTGACGGCTCGTGCTGGTATCTGTGTTGTCAAAACTCACTATCCCTTTGCTAGAGCTTACCAAATCGTTGAGGAATTATACGGAGCGGCTAAAAAACTGATTTATGAAGAAAGAAAACGATTGTATAAAGATAAGGAATATTATTGTTCGACTCTAGATTGGCATTTTGCTGCGAGCGGTTTAATTGGTAGTATAGGCGAAATTCGGCAGCGGGAATATGAGGTTCCATCAGGAAACATAATGATGCGACCCATACGGCTAAAAGAGCATGACAGCGACGACAACCAATGGCGCACTTGGGCAAATTTTATTAGCGCAGTTCAACATTTTAATGGCTACTTCGATGATGTAGAAGATAATGAAAAATGGAAAGACCGTCGCAATAAAATAATTGCCTTGCGCGAAGTTCTCCGCCAAGGTGCGGACAAAACGAAACAGTTTATGACTACTTACGGTATCAAACAACTGCCACCTTTTCCACAAATTGATAACTTACAGCAGGAAGGTTGGGGCGAACAAAATGAAAAGTATTATTGCGGTTATTTTGATGCGATCGAAGCAATGGATTTTTACATGGGCTTAAAGGGTGACAACAATGAGCAGGTATGAATTGCAAGTACAGATTAAACTTTTGAGCGATACAACCTTTGGTCGAGGTGACGGTGTTGCGGGTTTAGTTGACCAAGAAGTAGAACATGATTCTTTCGGATTTCCTTATCTTCGAGGGCGTACTTTAAAAGGCTTATTGAGTGAGGAGTGCGATAATTTAATTGTCTTGCTCAAAGGCGAGAAATTTGGACATTGGAAAAAGATTAGAAATCAATTATTTGGTGTTTCGGGAAGCACTCTAGAAACAGCATCAATGATCCGCGTTGGCGATGCTTGTTTGCCACAACAGTTACGGGAAGCCGTGGGAAATCAAATAGAGAAGGAGCGAGAAGAAGATAAACCGCGTTTAACACCAACAGATATATTGCATTCCCTGACAACAATTCGCCGCCAAACCGCCATTAATCCTGATAATGGCACAGCAGATAGGGGTAGCTTGCGCTCTGCTCGTGTCGTGATGCGCGATCGCCCTAAAACCCCATCCCGTTTTATGGCTTTCCTGTTTTTTGATGAAGAACCAACACCAGATATGAAAGCTCTTTTAGCAGTTTGCGTTTTAGCACTTCGGCACGTTGGTAGTGGGCGTAACCGAGGGCGAGGTCACGTTCAATGTAGTTTATGTGATGCCAGTGGTCAAGATATTACTCAAGATTTTATCCATCGCTTTGCAACAATTGAGGAGGTAGATCGATGAAAGCGATTACTTTTATTTTAGAAACGCAGCAGCCAGTTTTAGTCACTTCATTTCAGAAAGATCCGAACAGTCATGTGTCTTATCCTTATATTCCTGGGAGCGCGATCCGAGGTGCTTTGATAGGTCGTTACCTCAAGCATCCCGCAGAATTAGGTCAAGATATTTTATCGGATGCGAATCTCGATAGACAGGTGAAACGTTTATTTTTTGATGGCAATACCCGTTACTTAAACGCCTACCTATTCTGTAACAGACAACAAAAACGAACTTTACCCATTCCTCTTGCTTGGTATCGAGACAAGGATGAGGAATTGCCTACACCACAAGAAACAAGAAGTTTAAATGTTCGGGATTTGAGTCAATATGTACCAGAACAGGTGTCTCTGAAAAGCTTAAGTGAAAGATTTTGCACTGTTAACGAAAGACAAGTTGTTTTATATAGAGAGAAGCGACGGATTAATATTCACAACTTGCGCGATCGCACTAAAGGACGTTCGTCACCAACAAAACGCGATCCAGTGACAGATCGAGTTATTCAAGAGGGAGAAGGTGCAATTTTCCGTTATGAAGCTTTAGAAGTTAAACAAACTTTTCAAGCCGTTATATTGTGTGAAAATGATGAGGCAAAAACTATTCAGTATCTACTAAAACCAACAGATATATGGTTGGGTGGCTCTCGAAGTGCTGGCTACGGACACGCAAAAATTCATGCAGTTAAGTGTCAAAATATTGAGGATTGGCATGAAGTAGATATTAGCCCCGAACAACGAGTTAATCGTCGAAAACTAAAAATCACCCTTCTTAGCGACACAATTCTCCGCGATGGCTGCGGACAATTCTCAGTCGAGCCCTGTTTGGTCAAGCAAGCGATTGAAGATAAGTTACCAGTGCAGTTACCTGAAGCAACCCATGTCTTTATCAGTAGCACTGTTGTTGGTGGATTTAATCAAAAATGGGGTTTGCCTTTACCTCAAGTACCAGTTTTATCAGCAGGAAGTGTTTTTGTGTTTGATGCACAACTAACCACCGAACAAATTAAGACTTTAGAAACAGAAGGGATTGGCGATCGCTGCATAGACGGTTTTGGTAGAGTTTGTGTTAATTGGTTGGGAGAATATCGAGATTTTTGTGCTAGACCTCCTGAGCCAATTAAAAACAATATTCAATTAGACGAAAAATATCATGACTTAGCTGGACAAATGGCTGAAAATATTTTACGCCAAAAGCTAGAGCAGTTTCTTGTAGATAAAGTCAGCGATATTAAGATACAAGGCAAAATTACCAACAGCCAACTTTCTCGCCTAGAAATTGTTGCTCGAAAAGGATTGACCAATCCTCCCAGCTTTCTGCCAATTATAGAGTTATTGAGTAGCTTGACTTCAAATGCCAGCGAACAGTATAGAAATACAAAAGTTTCGGGCAATAAATCTCTCGAACAGCAGATTAAAGATTGGTTGATCGACCCAATGAAATCCAGCTCATGGCTGAATAATTCCCATGAATTAGAAGTTAATATTGCTGGAGTTACTCGCAAAGTTGAACCTGATTCATATCTGGTTAAAGAGTATACACTGCGTTTAATTATGGCAGTTGCTAAAAAAGCCAAAAAGGAGAGCGAGCGATGACTGAGGAAAGTTCTTTAAGGGAAAATGAATTGACACGAAAACAGCGTTATATTATTAAACGCATTATTGTACGCGGCACTTTAGCTTTAGATACTCCTACTTGTCTGGGAAGCGGTGATGCTGAAAGTCCAACTGATTTACCCTTACTCAGGGATAGTATTAGCGATCGCGCTCTTTTAACAGGTTCCTCAATTGCAGGTGCATTGCGGAACTACTTGCGAGAACGCGAACATGGATACATGGCTAGCGAATACGCTGATGATTTAGCAACCCTCTTATTTGGAGGAATGCGGAGTGATTATGATGGGAATCAAAGTCCTTTAATTGTAGATGATGCTATCAGCAATAAACCAATCAAAACAGAACTTAGAGATGGTGTGAAAATAAATAGTGCTACAGGAACAGCAGCCGACAAAGCTAAGTATGATTTAGAGTTGCTGCAAGCTGAAACAGAATTTCCACTTAGTTTTGAGCTGCTAATAGAAAAAACCGAAGATGAAGCCAGGTTAGTTAAAGCATTAGCGATCGCACTCGCAGGATTAGAACCTAAAAAAGATCCAAATGTCTCTGAATGTGAAAATGTTTCAAAAAGTGGCGAAATTTGTCTCGGCATGAAAAAGCGGCGCGGTTTTGGTCGCTGTCAAGTCAAAGAATGGCAGGTTTGGAATTTTAATCTGGAAGATGCAGGCGATCGCATGGCCTGGTTAACCCTTGACCATTCTTGGTTAACTGACCCACCCTGTAGTAAACCACCTGCTGTTGATGCTTCAATTGTCGAAGCAATGAAAAAGGCAGGTCTTGGTGTAGCAGAAGATTGGAAAGATAAGCGCGATCGCTTCCTCATCCACGCCGAATTCAAATTAGTCGGTTCTCTCCTGATCCGTTCCGGTCAAGATTCTACTGGACGCGCCCCTGATGTTGTACACTTAAAATCTCATCGACATAACGAAACTAATCCAGTATCAGTATTATCTGGTACGAGTTTAGCAGGAGTATTACGACATCGTGCTGAGAGGATTATTAATACCCTTGAGAAGCCAACAAGCATCATTGATGAAGTATTTGGCCCTGACTTTAGCAAGGATAAAAGCAAACAGGCAAAAGCAAGCCGTTTAGTTGTCCATGAAAAAGTTATCAAAGATGCAACTGAATTAGTACAAAATCGGATTGCGATCGATCGCTTTACAGGTGGTGCGTATCACGGTGCATTATTTGAGGAACAACCTATCTTTGGTGGTGATAAAACCATTGTCACTATTGAACTAGAGTTACGCAATCCATACAACCATGAAATTGGATTATTGTTACTCTTGCTAAAAGATTTGTGGACAAGCGATTTACCTGTTGGAGGTGAAAGTAGTATCGGGCGGGGAAGGTTACAGGGAAAAAACGCAACCTTGACCCAGTATATCTGGGATCGGGAAAAAAAGTTACAGCATAAAGAGGTATGGACGATCGATCAAACAGGTGAAAAAGAACCCCTTGTAGTGAGCGATTCTGGTAGATTAGAAAAATTTGTTCAAAAATTAGTCAATTATCCAACTGAGGTATTGAATGCTAATGAATAAACCCGATTGCAAAACCCTTGAAGATACTCAGGATATTATGGATACGCCTTCTTTGTACAACTGGTTACAAGCTAAGGCAAAGCAGTATCAATTTCAAAACTTATTAGCTCATGGTGACGATAGAGTAATTTGGTTATTAGCTCATGCTGATGATGGAGTAATTTGGGGTAAATTTAGAGGCGATGACTACAAGTTGGTGACATCAGGAGATGAGGATGTATTTCCCCAATTGGCTAAATTGCGATCGCCTACTCTCCAACAATGTCGAATCTTTGGTGAAAATGCTGAAGTTATGCTTTGGAAAGTCGGTCAAAACTGGAAAGCACGTCTAGTTCAAGATGACAATAAACCAGAATGTCTACCAGATGAAGATCAAATCCTTTGGGGAACTCAAGTTGAGAAAGAATCAAATGGATTTAGTTTAGTTTCCGATGGTTCTCAAGGATTAAAACACGCTGTACCTTTAACTGCGATTACTTTGAAAGGTAAAGATTCTCGCCCCTTACGTTTGAAAGTACGTCATTATATTGATTATGATGAGAGCGGTGTAGCCAGAATTTATCTGAGTCGCCTGGTAGATTTATATTCTCATCCAAAAAAGTAGATTGTAGTAACCAGTTATGTAATTTCAAAAACACTTGTTAAAATAGGAATACATTGCATCAAGGAGGGAATTATGATCGCCAATCGTGAACAAGATCAAAAAATGACGGCGGCAGAATACCTAGTATGGGAAGCCAAGCAGGAACTTCGCCATGAATACATTGACGGCGAAATTGTAGCGATGACAGGAGGCTCTCTACCTCATAATGACATTGCTCTTAACTTATACAGGGCTTTGTACCCTCATTTGCGTGAGAGGGGCTGTCGAGTTAATGTGTCAGATGCGAAAGTTCAGGCTCGTAAAAATAGTCGCTATTTCTATCCCGATTTAGTTGTCAGTTGCGATCCTGATGACTTGAAATCACGAGAATTTATTCAAAAACCGAAAGTTATTGTTGAGGTTCTTTCTCCGGGTACAGCCAATTACGATCGCACCAAAAAACTCAAATATTATCGCCAGATTCCGAGTTTGCAAGAATATGTCTTAGTTGATTCAGAAGAAATAGTAGTTGAGGTTTATCGTCGAGGAGAAGGTAAAATGTGGCTTTATTATGAGTATGAAGCTGGGGAGGCGATCGCTCTAGAAAGTATTGAGTTTGAATGTGCGATCGAACTTTTGTATGAAGGGGTTAGTTTTGAGCAAGAGTCAGAAGATAAATAGAGATTAAGTTAATTCACAGAATATTAAGGAGATTGAACTATGAATCCCAAGCATATCAAGAAGATTGAACAAGTCGATCGTATAGCTAAAGCACCCTACAACTTTGTTGAATTACCTGAAAAAGTTGTTGAAGCAGAGGATTTACCAAGTGGCGATCGCTATCATTTAGACCGACATACTGGTAGAATTGAATGCACTTTAACAACTAAATCTCAACTATACAGCCGTTGCGGTTGGAGTCCCGAGGATTTTGCTAAATACTCAGAACCTCCCACACATAAAACAAAAGAAGAAAGAGAGCGATGGGAGAATGACGAAAAAGCAAAGTGGGAAAAGGAAAGACGAGAAATTCTTGCTGCCTTCTTTAGTTACCCGGGCGGTAATCTTGCTGCCATATCTGGTAGTAGTATACGCGGGATGCTGCGAACTCTAGTTGAAATTGTTAGTTTTGGAAAAATAGATCGTGTTTCAGAGCAACAGCGCTTTTTCTTTCGAGCCGTTGCTGCCGATCAAGACGATCCGCTGAAGGAAGAATACAAGAAATATGTCAAACCCAAAAATATTAAAGCTGGGTACTTGGTAGAAAAAGCAGATGGTTGGTTTATTCGTCCCGCTATGCCTGTTGATGAGGCTCCCTTCGTCTGGGTTAAAGAGGATAACTTACGGTCAATCTCGGATTTTATTCCAATGAGCCACCTATCAGATTATAGACCTCAGTATTTTATGAATATTAGTTTTGAAGATATCTATACAAAAAAAACTCGTCGGTTTGCGGGGAAAGTCAGTAACAATTGTACAACCTATAAATATCAAGGAGTTGTAGTGACTAGCGGCAATATGCTGGAAGCAGGAAATAATCCCGGCGATCTCAAACGTCAGAATCACTGCATTATCCGAGAACCAAACCCAAAAGCTGAACCCATTCAAATTAGTGATGATGCTATTCGGGACTATTGTAGTGCTTTAACTCCTTTTCAGAAGCAAGAACCGCGATTCGATCAATATAAGGGTGTTTTAAAAAATGGTCGTTGTATCTTCTACTGTCAACCCCAAGCTGGACAACCAGTGACGCTATTTGGTCAAAGTCCTAACTTTCGGATTCCTTACTCTCCTCAAGGTAATGGAAAAGCTTCAACGGCACGAGATTTTATTCCCGATTTCCTGAAAGATTCTAAAGATAAACCCGCAATCACTGATATAGCTGAAGCTATTTTTGGCTTTGTCCGACGTGACAAGCAACCTGAAGGAATGGAACAAAGTCGTGCTGGTAGAGTGTTTATAAGTGATGGTATCCTGAAGCTACATCAGGAGGAGAAGGTGCAGCAAAGCCTGAATCAAGAACCCAAACCTATTCTGTTATCTAGCCCAAAACCTACAACTTTTCAGCATTACCTGGTTCAACCACCAGAAACAGGGGCAAAGAAGAGTCAACTCAAGCACTATGCTAGTAAGCCATCAACTGATACAGAAGCAGGAGAAACTGTTATTCGAGGACATAAGTTGTACTGGCATAAACCTGCTCAGATTGAAGTTCCTAGCGGCGCATCAGATAGCCAAACGAGTTTAATTAAACCGATTGATGAAGGTATTCAATTTTCATTTACCATCTACTTTGAGAACTTAAGTCAAGTAGAGATTGGTGCAATACTGTGGGTATTAAAAATTGCAGAAAATGAGAAATACTGCTTTTCTCTAGGTATGGGTAAACCTTTGGGGATGGGTGCTATCAAGGTCAAAATTGATAAGCTTAGGTTTGGCGATCGCACTCAACGCTACAACACATTATTCACCGATCGCAATAGCTGGGAGCATGGAGAGACTAACACTGATTCTGAATCCGAAGAGTGCAGAAAAGCATTTGAGAATTATGTACTGGAGAATATTCACGAAAATGACCATCCAGAGGGACATAAAGCTACCAGCCTAGATGAGCTTCCGCGAATCGAAATGTTATTGGCAATGTTGCAATGTGAAGGTTTACAAAACTCACTCCATGCTGAGTATATGACGATTGAACCTAACGAGTACAAAGAGCGCAGAGTGCTACCAACTCCGTTACAAATAGCACGAATCGATGATAATCGCAGAGTCGCTCCAACTTTTTCACCAAGTACGCTACCAAGTGTTGTAGTTAAGTCAGAACGGCAAGTGGAAATTGCTAAAGCTGTTAAGTCAAAAAAGTTTGAGATTGGACAAATTTTGGAGGCTACTGTAGCTCGCATCAACAGCAATCACGTAACTTATCATATGTTGGAAGTCTTAAAGCTTACGGAGAAGGAGCCTAAAAAAGCAGCTTTATTGAGAGAAGGACAAGCAGTTCATGTAAAGATTACTGCTCTCAAGGAAGATGGGAGTATTAAAAGTGTCAAATGTGTGGATTGATTCGTGGTTCCCATAATAGCGATCCCACTTCCAAGTTTTTGGACACAGGCTTTACTTACACCAAAATGTTGGGCTAGTTTTCTAATTTATGTATCACCTTGTTGATACGCTTTAACTATTTTTTCACGAAACTCTATCTAATAACGTTTCATTTTTGACCCTGATATACTGAATACCTTGTAGCACATATAAATGGAATATGCTAGATGATTAGAAATACCGATCGCAACTTGGACAACGGTACAACATGGGTGGGAGTTGTGCGGACAAGCTTTACTTTCTCAAATGTTAGAGAAGAAGGCAGGCACGACATGGATTGACACGGATACATGGATTAAGTATTGAGCGTGATTTACTTTTAAGTAGCGTGCGTCAGTTAGCATGATTTTTCCTACAAACCAACAATCTCACAACTAACGCATTTTGCAACAAATGATGCCTCAGAATCACACTTTCTATGCTGACTAAGAATCTCCAACCTGACGCACCCTACCCATCTTATCTATCTTTAGAGTGGTGACATAATTGTGAAGTTTCGCATAATTTGTTGGCGAGGGGATTTTGTAGGACAATGTTCGATATGAAACGTTTAAAATTAAAATCAATGCTGGCGGCGGCGATCGCGATCGCCTTTTGTTTAATTGCGATCGCCAGCTACGCCCAAGCCAACAAGACATTAACACTGGCGACTTCCCCAGACTACCCGCCCTATGAATTTAAAGATACGGCTGTTAGCGGCAACGAAATCATCGGTTTTGACATCGATATTGCCAAATATATTACTAAAAAATTAGGCTACGAACTGAAAGTAATTGGCATGGATTTTAACGGCTTAATTCCCGCTTTGCAGGCGGGAAGAGCCGATTTTGTGATGGCTGGAATGACTCCCACCGCAGAAAGGAAAAAAAATGTGGATTTTTCTGACCTTTACTACGAAGCTCAAAATACAATTGTCGCCAATAAAGGCAGCAATTTGACCAAAGCTGAAGATTTAGCCGGGAAAAAAGTAGGCGTTCAACTCGGAAGCATTCAGCAGGAAGCTGTGAAAAAAATGCCCGGTGTGCAACTGGCTGCTCTCAATAGAATTCCTGATATCATTCAAGAAATTAAATCGAACCGCATCGCCGCAGGAGTGATCGAGGATACTGTCGCTACGGGTTATGCCGCAGCGAACCCGGACTTGGAATTTAACACAATTCCGAATACTGAAGAAAGCGGTTCGGCGATCGCCTTTGGGAAAGGTTCGAGATTAGTTCCAGAATTCAACCGAGTCCTCCAGCAAATGAAAGCCAGCGGTCAAATTAAGGAACTAGCTACTAAGTGGTTTTCTCGGCCGATTCCGCAAGAATCTGCTCAAGCAAATCAGCCTGCGGTAGCCTCCAAGTTCGGGTTAGATTTTGGCAAAATATTGCCGAGTTTGCCTTATATTTTGTCCGGGCTTTGGGTAACGCTAACTTTTACCTTGCTGTCGGCATTTCTCGGATTTATCTGGGGAATCGTGCTGTCTCTGTTTAAGATTTCTAGCATTAAACCGCTGGCTTGGTTCGGTACTGCTTATACTTCTATTTTTCGAGGAACACCGCTAATTTTGCAGTTGACTTTAGTTTATTTTGCAACGCCGCAGCTTACGGGCTATAATATATCGGCGCTGCAAGCTGGTGTGATTACTTTTTTCCTGAATTCTGGGGCTTATATTTCCGAAACAATCCGCGCCGGAATTCAAGCCGTAGATAAAGGTCAAAAAGAAGCCGCAGAATCCCTTGGTGTTCCCTACAAACTGATGATGGGCGATATTATCTTGCCCCAAGCGTTGAAAAATATTTTGCCTGCATTGGTGAATGAAAGTATTGCTTTGCTGAAGGATTCAGCTTTAGTTTCAGTAATTGGCGTAGAAGACTTGCTGCGCCGCGCTACAATTGTGGGAGCCGAAAAGTATATTTACTTTGAACCTTTGATATTTGTCGGCGCAATTTATTATTTGATGGTGCTTAGTTTAACTTGGGGGGCCAATGTACTCGAACGCAGACTCCAAACTAGCAGTTAAGGTCGATCGCCTGTATAAATCTTTTGGCAATCTGAAGGTTTTGCGCGAGATAACTACTGAAATTCATCAAGGAGAAGTGATTGCCATTATCGGCCCTTCGGGGTGCGGCAAGTCTACTTTTTTGCGGTGTTTGAATTTACTGGAAATTCCGACTTCGGGGCACATATACATTGACGGGGTGGATATTACTCTGCCGAAGGTAGATATTCTGAAAATCCGCCAGAAAGTGGGGATGGTTTTTCAGCATTTCCACTTGTTCCCGCACATGACTGTGCTGCAAAATGTGATGTATGCGCCTGTAAAGGTGAAGCAGGTGGCTAAGGATGAGGCGCGTCTGAAGGGGTTAGAATTGCTGGAAAAAGTGGGTTTGTCAGATAAGGCGGAGGTTTATCCTTCTAAGCTTTCGGGGGGACAAAAACAGCGGGTGGCGATCGCCCGCTGTTTGGCTATGGAACCGGAAATTTTGTTGATGGACGAACCGACTTCTGCACTCGATCCTGAAATGGTTAAAGAAGTCTTAGATGTGATGAAAGCTTTGACAAAAACTGGAATTACAATGGCGATTGTAACTCACGAAATGGGTTTTGCGCGGGAAGTCGCGCACCGGATATTGTTTCTGGATGGCGGAAAGGTGGCGGAAGATGTGCCGCCCCAGGAGTTTTTTAGTAACCCGAAGTGCGATCGCGCCAAGCAATTTCTGGAAAAAATGCTTTAATCTGATATCGCATCCGCAATTAAATAGGTTTGTTGTTCGATCGCACATAATCTCACCTTCTCAGCCCCGCACCCTACAATCACGAGAATATTTAGTTTTAAATTCACCTTTTTTTACTGTGCCGATCGCGCTGGCGATCGAGTTTAGCTAAAAATGCACCCGAAACATCCGCCAGAATGCTAATTATCCGATACAAAGCCACGGCACCCAGAATTATACCCGTAGAAAAGCGATCGGACAACAGGGCGATCGCCGTTGCTTCAAATACTCCCATTCCCCCCGGTGCTCCCGGTACGACTAAACCGACAACAAACGCAAAACAAAAAGCACCAAACAAGTTGGGAATATTGCTAAATTCCACCGGAGTTAAAGCCATTACCGTTAGCAAAAAACCGCAGCCCCGCAATCCGATAAAACATATTTGTCCGATTAACGGCACTAAAGGATAGCGTTTAATTGGCAAATTAATTTTGCGGTTTGACTTGACACTCGATGTTTTTTTAGTTAAAGTGGAGGTAGACTCTAAACGCAAAGTTTGTCGCTCGCCCCGATCCTCCCCAACTTCTGAATTTTCCCCATTGTTCTTGGATAACTTCAACCGCTCTACAAATAGGACGATCGGATTTAAAATTCGGGGATGAATCGCCGTTAAAATAGCAGCACAACCGACAATTCGCAAAAACCAATTGAATTTGTCAAAACAAATCAACCCAATCAAAACGCCAGCAGAAGCCATCAGCAGCGGTTCCAGCAACACGCTGAGAGTAGCAGCTTTAGGGAAAATGCCTGCCTTTTTGGCGTCCAATATTCTACCCCAAAAATGCCAAATATTCCCCGGCAAATACTTGGCAATATTAGTTTTGAGAAAAACTTGAATCGCCCAGGCAGCAGTTACAGGTTGGCGGAATTCCCGCAAAATCAACATCCACACCCAGCCGACAAAAATTAGAGAAAGTAAAGTGACGCCAAGGGCGATCGCCAGCAACGGAAAACTTTCGGCTCGAATTTGGATATTCGCGACTTCTCGCCAGTGAGTTAAAAAAGCTTTGGCAATAAATAAAAACGTCCCGCCTAAAATCAAATAGCGCAAATAAGGCTTTAAATGCGACTTCGCGATGTTGAAAAAATTCTGAATTCGATGCAAGTGTTGTTTTCCCATTTTCTGATCCCGATTTTGAATTTGGGATTAAGTTATACTGTTTGAGATTTTATATTTTATAGGGGCAAAGGCGGAATTGTGGTTAATTTACACGGCATGATATGACGGAATAAATCTGTTTAACCTGAGATGTTGCACCCTTGTCAAGAATGGGCTCTCCGGCCCGTTCCACAATAACTCAACATTTTTGTGGCACAGGCCGAAAAGCCTGTTCCTAAACGGGCTCTCCGGCCCGTTCCACAATAACTCAACATTTTTGTGGAACAGGCCGAAAAGCCTGTTCCTAAACAAGTAATTGAGAAGGGTGGAACATCTTAGTTTAACCTAACCTATGCACACCTCTACAGACTGTGCGTAATGCCCGCCTTACAGAGTATTTAGGGCACTTTTAACCACAAACTTAAATTTAAAATCTAAAATTTAGATCGATATACCTCGCTAGGAGTACATTTCTATGCCCGGCCCGAGCCCTGACGGTTTTTCCTATCTTTTAGATGATAGCCCCAATAGTTTCGCCTTGACTCCGGGCTTTTTGACTCCTTATCCTAACGGACTTTTTGCCCTCGGCGGCAACGATTTTATTGTCGGTTCGTCGGATGCCGAAATAATTAGCGGTGATAATGGTAACGATCGCATTCTCGGCGGTGGCAATTCCGATACCCTCTTCGGTGGTGCGGGCAACGATTTGCTTAACGGTGGTGCCGGCGCAGACTTCCTGTTTGGCGATGCTGGCAGCGATACCTTGCAGGGAGGTAAGGGAGATGACGTGCTCAACGGCGGCGACGGCAGCGACGTTTTAGTGGGCGATGGGGGCAAAGATACGCTGACAGGGGGTTTGGGCCCAGATACCTTTGTCCTCCGCAGCGACTCCGCAGTCTCCGATCCGGCTGCAGCAGACGTGATTACTGACTTTAACAGTTTTGTGGATTCGATCGGACTGACTGACAATCTTACCGAAGCTGACTTGATTCTCGAAGAAATATCGATCGCCCCCGGTATTTCCAATACATTAATTAAAATTCGCCAATCCAATGCTATTTTAGGCTTGGTAGCCAACGCATCTCCACAAGACCTCGCCAATACATTCATCTCTGCAACTACCGTATTGGGCAACCAACTGGATCAAGCTCGCGATTTAGGCGTTTTGGGCGGCACTCAAACGATCGCAGACTCGCTTAGCAATGCCCGGCCAGACGGCCTTTACCGCTTTACTTTGCCTGCAAATAGCGACTTTAAATTAACTGTCAGCGGTTTGACTGCGGATGTTGATGTTGCTCTAATTAAAGATATTAACGGCGACAATTCTATTGACTTCACCGATATTATTGCTTCTTCTCAACAACCGAATTTATCGCCGGAAGCGATCGACATCAACGGTTTAGCCGCAGGAACTTACTTTGTCCGAGTTTATCAATACCAAGGCAGTACAAATTTCTCCCTCAATCTGTCTGCAACTCCTGCAACTGTTTCTCCTAACAATCCGAGCAACTTGCAAGGTTTTGACTCTCGTTTTGGGTTCGGTTTGGTGAATGCAGCGGCGGCAGTTGCTAAAGCTCAAGGTACTGCAACTTTTCCTGACGTTCCCGACTTGGGTGGCGACGAGTGGGGCAGAGATTTAATTAAAGCTCCAGAGGTTTGGGCCCAGGGCTTGACTGGAGACGGAATTGTGGTGGCAGTTATTGACAGCGGAGTTGACTACAATCACCCGGATTTGACGGGGAATATTTGGAGTAATGTCGGGGAAACTGGCGTTGATGCGATCGGTCGCAATAAAGCTAGCAACGGGGTTGATGATGATGGCAATGGCTTTGTTGACGATTTCCGAGGATGGGATTTTGTCAATAACGATAATGACCCTATGGATGATAACAATCACGGCACTCATATATCGGGTTTAGTTGCTGCGAAAAAAGATGGGGTTGGGATTACTGGAACGGCTCCGACTGCGAAGATTATGCCTTTGAAAATACTTAATGGAGCAGGGGTGGGTAAAATTCGGGATGAAATTAATGCGATTAATTATGCGGTGGCAAATGGAGCGAAGATCATAAATGTGAGTTTGGGCGGCCTACAGTTGAATGCTCAAGAATTGGATGCGATTCGAGCGGCTGAAGCTCAAGGCGCGATCGTGATTTCGGCTGCGGGAAATGATGCTCGTCCACAAGTAGATTATCCGGCTCGGTTTGCCAATGAGGTAGGAATTGCTGTCGGTGGTGTTACCCGAAATGGCTTGTTTGGGGAGTATTCTAACCGGGCGGGTTCGCAAGCAATTAATTATTTTGTTGCTCCGGGTGGCGACGGTGGTAGGGCGGATTCTGGTGATGTTTATTCAACTGTGGCGCTTTCTCAACCGGGGATTCCCTATCGATATTTTTCCGGTACTTCAATGGGAGTGCCACAAGTATCCGGCGTGGTAGCTTTGATGTTGCAAGCTAATCCGAATCTGACTCCTGCTGATATTAAGAGGATTCTTGCGGAAACTGCGAATCGAGCTGTTTGAATTAATTGATAATTGGTAATTGGTAATTGGGAATCGGTAATGGGATTGACATACTGTTAGCAGATTTCGTAGGGGCGGGTTTCACCAACAATATCGAATTTCTACTAACAATATACCTAAACCCGCCCCCACACAACTAACAATCTACATCAACATGGATTTGTATTGAATGCGAAAAATGTACCAGGGGTTTACCGTGGGATAGGGGCGGGTTTTATAGATTGTTAATTAACCTAAATATTGTTGGTGAAACCCCCCCCTACAAGCCCAATTAAAAATTGGCGGCGTAAGTTAAGTCAAATTGGCGGCACAGGGTGATGCAGCAGTAGCTTGGTCGATCGAATACTAACTCGTAATTCATCTGGCCGTCTATTTTGGTGATCGGCTGCTTTAAGGGGATGCCCTGAATGTCGTATTGACGGCGTTCTAAGGCACTCCAGTCGATAATTTTGAAGTCGATTTGGTTCTGTAACTCACTTGCGATCAGATATAGGTGCATCTTGTCTTGAACTTTCCCAGTCAGGGGAACTTTTATTAACACTGACTGGGTGACGAGGGGTTTTTGGTCGTTGGGATGCTTCTGGGTGTGGCAGCTTTTGAATTCTATATCGTAAGGTTCTACCTTGAATTTCTCTCCACTGGCGATCGCAGATGAGTGCAAATCTTTCAGGCACTTTTCTAGGTGAGGAATCAGCCCTAAGTCTGGATCGCACAGCAGTTTACGAATGTTGGAGGTTTCAGTGACTGTCATTGGAGATTTTTGATGTTATTTTTTTATTCTTAACTTTTAGCTTACCACTAAAAGCAAACCTATCGAACTCTCCTTGCGACATACTTTCAAAAATGCCGTTTATGGCCAGTATGTCGCAGTGAATAAGACATTTTTGGGCCACAAACCCGTGTTTTTTGCCTTAATATTTGAGATTATTTCTTGGTAATTTTCCACAGATTAAGCTCGACATTAGTGTCAGCCGGATCTATTTGATAGTTTTGTTGCTGAATTGCCGATCGCAAAGTAGAGGACGGTCTGTATAAAAACAACTCACTGAAACCGCCGGGAATTTGCGGGGGTTGGGGTTTTTTCTTTGCCAATTCTCGATTTTTGTAGCAAGAAGTGTAACAGCGGGGTTCTATTAGCAGTTTTACTTTGGGTTCTAGGTAATAACTTAAAGGCATGATATATGCAATATTGGCATCGCTGATAAATAGGGGATTGCTGGCTTGATTGACAGTTGCGGCTACTTCCAAGGCACGCAACCAACCGCTGCCTTTATTCCACCAAATATCTGCTTGAGAACTAACTCCACCGGATATAATACCTGCGGAAAAAACTCCCACTATAACTATTTTCCACAGTTTTTGCTGTTTTAATTTCTCCAAATTGCTACTGATTTTCGCAGACAGCAGGTAAGCCACTGCTATCTGAATTCCCACATAACAAGGAACTAAATATCGCGGATTTGCCGATCGCCTTCCACCCTTGATTATATCAGGCACTGCTAAAAACAAAGCAGTTGTTGCAATTAATAACAATACAATCAACCACACTCGCTTTGGTGTTTGTCGGCATAGATAATAAAGGGCATAGCCGACTAAAGCTAGAATCATGATACCAACTGGAATTAGCAAGGCAAGTTGTGTGGCGTTGGCAGTTCCATCAATGCCAATATCAAAAAATGCTATGGTGATGGAACCAACCCATCTGCTGACTAATCTTAAGAAATTTGTTTGTTCTGCCCATATTGTTGTGCTTCTAACTTGATTGAAATTTTCTACAGTATTTACCAGGGAAGGCATGAAGCATATCAAAGCGATTAAAGATGCTACATAATAGGAAATAAATGTTTTCACATCGCGCCAGTTGGCAATAACTGCGACGTAGATTGCGTGGGCGGCAGCGACGCAGACAAATAACAAGTGGGTGTACAATCCCAGTGTTGCTGTGGCTGCATAAAGCGCCCAGGAAAGAACAAGGGCGACAGGATTTTGATTTTCGTCAGGGCGTGTTGCTCGCAGCAAGGCGGCAGTGGATAAAATAGTAGTTACTGTCCACAAACTGTACTGTCTTGCTTCTTGGGCAAAGAGGATGTGGTAGGGAGAAATTGCGAAAATTGCGATCGCCATCCATGCTACTGCTGAAGATTCAAATAACTCCCAAGCCAGCCAATAAATTGCGGGAAATACTAGCAGGCTAATCACGGCTGCCAAACTTCTCATTGCTGCAACGGAAGTGCCGAACCATTGCGCCCAATATCGCGCTAATACGTAATACAGCGGCGGGTGGTGGGGGTCTTCTGTTGCTAAAGAATTCAGGGTATCCCTTAAGGTTTTTTCGGAATTTATCTGCTGATATTTTTGTAAATCCGCAGGCGAGGTTATTTTCTGGTAGGAAATTTCTTTGATTATTTCGGCTTCGGTGTAGCCAGAAACTCTTAAAGAAGTATATGTTTCGTCGATCCAGTAAAATTTGCGATCGAGATTGGCGAACCGAAATAAAATACCTATGACTAATACGGCTATAATTAAAAATTGCAGCCAATTTCGGGGAACATTAAAACGCATTTTTCCAACCCTACTTCATTTTTTTAGCAATTTTCTCAAAATTATATGTTGATTTTGTAGAGTGTAAAGAGTTGGTATTTCATAACGAGTATTTTTTTCTATTTCTGTTTTGAATTCTCTGGAAATACCATACAAAAAAATCTCGTTAAAATTTGGTGGGATTTTCACAATTTTAGGTGGCAATACTAAAAACTTAGCAGGGGAATTGATTAAGTAACTCAAACTGAGTAAGTTGCCGATCGTATCTACACTATACACCCACAAGTCTGTTATGAGTAATGGCCGAGAAGCTGAGTTTACCGTGCGGGCGATCGGGATGTTAATATAAGAGCGGTCTTTATTCCACCAAGAGTCTGCTGGCAAATAGATGCAGCAGGATATAATTCCAATAGAGAGCAAAGCAGCCAGAGCCAGTCTCCACAGCTTTAGCAACTGCATTGTAACTTGAGGAGATGTCATTTTTACCGCCAAAAAATAGGAAACAGCTATCTGCATTCCTAAATAACAGGGAATCATGTAGCGGGTGTTGATCGATCGCATTCCGCCCCAGATTAAATCCGCTGGCAGGAAAATGGCTAATGTCACGCACGTTAATGTCATAACAAACAACCAAACACGTCTTTCTGTCTGACTCAGCAGCAAATAAAAAGAATATCCGACAATTATTAAAATCATTAAAATAATTGGGATAGTTAATATGAAATATAATCGTGGCAAATCAGAGTATAATCCTACATCAAAAAATTGCCTAATAATGTTTAAAACGAAATTTAAAACTAATTTTGAAATTGGAATTCTTAAGGACTGCCATGCTATTTTGTCACTGACATTTTGCGAATTTATTAAATAAACTACAGTCCAAGGAAATAAGGCAATAAATCCTGCGCTTGCTGCTATAAAATACCCAATTACCGTCTTGTTAAACCGCATATTTTCCGAGAGGGCTACATAAATTCCATGCCCTAGCACCACCAGTGCAAATAATAGGTGAGAATAAAATCCCAGTGCTACTGTTACCGCATAAATTGCCCAACTGCTGTTAGTTTTTAGCCGCATTGCCCGCAGCAAAGCAGCGCTAGACAGCAAAATTATTAATACAAACAAGCTGTAAGGTCGAGCTTCTTGAGCGTAAACTATTTGAAAAGGCGATACAGCTAGTAATGAAACTGCCAACCAAGCTGTCAGCGAGGAATCAAATAATTCTAAGCACAGCCAATACATACAAGGCAATGCGAGCAAACTAAAAACAGCCGACATACTTCTAGTTACAGCCACTGAATCGCCGAACAGTTGCACCCAAAATCTCGTCGCTACAAAATACAGCGGAGCGAGTTGGGGTTCTTCTAAAGCTAATCCTTTTACGGTATCTACGACGGTTTTTTCTGAATTTATCCGTTGATATTTTTGTAAAAATTTAATGTCCCGACTTTCACCGTCAACTACTTGCTGAATAAACTCAGATTCTGTATATCCAGATAACCGCAGGGATGTGTAACTTTCATCTATCCAGTAAACTTTCTTTCCTAGGTTGGCGAAGCGAAAGAATATGCCGAGGACTAATACAACTATAATTAAAAATCGCAGCCACTTGTCAAGTGAAGGGTTGTGAGAATTTAGTCGATCGCGATCTTTGGTAGATTCCATTTTATAACTAGCTAATCTCCCACAATTTTTTTCTGTCACCCCACCTGTAAGGTGCGCTGGGCGCACCCTACCAACTTAACAGCCAGAGAGAGGACTTCAGTCCTCTCTACAAACAAAGGAATGATTAATCATCCACTCCTTCAATCGGCGCAAAACCTTGGCGCTGAATATTTTCGGTTATGGTGCGCGGTTCGAGGAATTGTAGCAAATAATCCGGGCCGCCAGCTTTAGAACCAACTCCCGAAAGTTTGAATCCTCCGAAAGGTTGGCGCGATACCACAGCCCCGGTAATTCCGCGATTGATGTACAGGTTTCCGACTTCAAAATCGGATGCGGCTCGATCGATATGCGAAGGCGTGCGAGAATACAATCCGCCGGTTAAAGCAAAATTAGTACCGTTAGCAATCGCAATCGCTTCGCTGAAATTACGAGCCCGAATCACCGACAAAACCGGGCCGAAAATTTCTTCTTGGGCGAGAGTTGCTGTGGGCGATACTTCGGTAACAATGACTGGGCCGACAAAATAACCGGTTTCTGGTGCCGGCATTTCTAAAGCTATTTTAGCTTCGGCGCGACCTTTTTCGATGTATTCGCGGATGCGCGAATGGGCATTTGCATCGATCACAGGGCCGACTTGAGTGCCGGGATTTTCTGCGGGGCCGACATTGAGCGATCGCGTCGCTTCTACCAATCTTGCCACAAAATTATCGTACACCGATTCGACCACAATTACTCGCGAACAAGCGGAACATTTTTGGCCGCTGTATCCAAATGCCGAATAAACTACGCCTGCAACTGCTTGGTCTAAATCCGCACTTTCATCGACAATAATTGCATTCTTGCCACCCATTTCCGCAATTACTCGTTTCAGGTGTTTTTGTCCAGGCTGCAAAATCGCAGCATCGGCATAAATCTGACAGCCAACTTCCTGAGAACCCGTGAAAGTAATCATGTGAACGTCGGGATGTTTCACCATGTAAGCGCCGACGGTGGAACCTTTGCAAGGCACGTATTGAAATACGCCTTTGGGGATTCCGGCTTCTACCAATATTTCAGCTATTTTTGCTGCAATTACTGAGGAAACTTCCGCAGGTTTGAGCAAAGTACAATTACCTGCCACCAGGGATGCAACTGTCATGCCCACAGGAATTGCGAGGGGAAAATTCCAAGGTGAAATGATTAAAGAAATGCCGCGTGGCTGATAGCTGTAGCGGTTAGTTTCTCCGGGAATGTCGTAATTTTTCCCTTGTTCTAACCGTTCCATTTCGTCGGCGTAGTAGCGGCAAAAATCAATAGCTTCGGAAACTTCGGCATCGCATTCTCTGACGGGTTTGCCGACTTCAAACACCATCCAAGCTGATAGTTCGTGCCGCCGCTGTTCCATCAATTCTGCGGCTTTGCGGAGGACGCCTGCCCGCTGGCGGACGGGGGTTTTTCGCCAACCGGTGAAGGCTGCTTTTGCTGCTTCAAGGGCTTGTTTGGCCTGTTCTTCGGAAATCAATCCGATTGTGCCAACTACTTCTGTGGGATTGGAAGGGTTGAGTGAGTTAACTGTGGCTTCAGTATTTTGGTACTCGCCATTGATTAGCGGTAAATAGGTTTTACCTAGGTTGGCGCGCACTGATTTGATGGCTGTTTCTGCTTGTTGCCGCAATTTGGTATTGGCGTAGTCGGTATCGGCAACGTTGGGAAATACTTTGCTGTAAACTAGCTGGTCATTTCCGTTAGCAACTGGTGCGGCTAACAATTGTTCGATCGGCATTTCTTCGGAACTTTGCCGGATGAAAGAACTGTTGGCGGTATTTTCCAGCAAACGGCGGATCAAATAAGCCATTCCCGGCAGCAAATCGCCGTAGGGACAGTAGACTCGCACGCGATAACCCCGATCGACCAAAAGCTTAGCCAATTTGTCGCCCATGCCATACAGCACTTGCATTTCAAAGCGGCGGCGCGGTATATTGAGAGTTTCGGCAATGGCGATCGCCCTCGCTTGCGATCGGACATTATGACTGCCAATAGCTGCATACAAATATTCGTGATTTTCTAGCAGCAACTGCGTCATCTGCTCGAAATTGGCATCGGTAGCAACTTTGTCATTGTAGACCGGCTGCGGCCAATCTTTCTGCATCGCTTTGATAGTTTCCTGATCCCAGTAAGCGCCTTTTACCAGCCGCACTGTTACCGGATTTCCGCGTTTTTTTGCCCAGGAAATCAGGTTTCGCAAATCTTGGGCGCTGTCGCGCAAATAAGCTTGCAATGTAATTCCAATATCCGTGCGGCTGCGAAACTCTTCCTCTAACAATAAGTCTTTGAGAATGCTCAGAGTTAAACTTTTGTAAGCATACTGTTCCATATCGAAATGAACCGCCGCGCCCAATTCCTTCGCGCGACGCAGTAAAATGCGAATTCTCTCGCTTACTTTCTCCTCACTACCTTTAGCATCCAAAGGGTCAAACTGAGAATAAAAAGCCGTTAACTTTACCGATACTTGCACTCGCGGCAAAGTTTCGCCGTCAGCTTTGTCAATTGCATCTACCTGCGGCCAATTCTTCGCTGCATTGGCGAGTTCCTCCATCAATTCCAAATAGCGGTTAAGATAAATTTCCGCCTCAGTTTCAGTGATGACAGCTTCCCCCAAAAGGTCAACTGTAAAACCCATTTTATCTTTGCGAAGCCGCTCTAAAGTTTTAACTACCTGCTTGATATTTTCCCCAGAAATATACTTGTGCGCCAAAGTTTCCACTGCAGGCGCAACCGTCGTCGCAGCCAATTGTCCAGGAATCGAATCAGCGTTAGTAAAATTGAGTAATTTTTTCAAAGCTTCGGGCAATTCTACCTCTTGGGCGGTCAGGTATTCTTGCAGGTGGCGGGCAATTTCCGGCTTGCTGCGGAGTGCCGGCAAACAGTCGATGAATCGAAACAATTGCACCCGCAGTCCGGGGTTAGCCATCGCCCAATCCATTAGTTTGTCGTCCCAGCGCATTTGGTCTTGCAGTTGACCGAAAAAAGAGCGCTTTTTGTCTTGAGTTGCCTTCAGGATTTCTTTGGCAATTTCCTGGGTTTTTGCTTCGTAGATGCTTGGAGATATTTGTGCAACCATTGGTAATTAGTAATGGGTAATTTGTAATTTGCAACCAGGGCGGGTTTATGTATTGTGTAACTACCCCCTGAGACAATTATACTTGCTATTTGACTTCAATCTTAACTTGGTAGTTTGCTTGGCGATCGCCTGAAATTTCAATAGTATAATCGCCGCTACTGGCTAGTTGACCTTGCCACTGACCTGTGCTATCAGTAGTACCTAAATTTTCACCGTTAGGAGCAATAATTGCGGCGCTAACTTGACCTTCTTGAACATTAATTGTCATGCTTTGGCCGCTATTGCACTCCAGTAAGTAGCGCCTGGATATGTTGGCTCGCAAACTATTGCTCAGAGTAGTTCCCGTAGCACCGGCTTGAAAGTAAACTCGCTCGGTTACAGGGGTTTCAACCGCAGCGGGAGTTGGAGTTGGAGAAGGCAACGGCAAAGGAGAAGGCAACGGCGAAGCAAGTTGCGGAACACCAGACAGAGAGGGGATTTGAGTGGGACGGGGCGACGGAGGGAATGTGGGGGGCCGCCCATTTCCAGGGGCTGGGGGAAGTCCGGGCCTGCGGTTGATGGGCGCTGTGGCGACAGGCGGAGGGCTTTCGGGGAGGGGTACGTCAGCGGGTAGTTTGATTTGAAGGTTGGCTCTTTCCTGATACATTTTCCACGCTAGCAAACTGCCGAGACTAAGGACGGAACCGACTAAGATTCCGCTGAGAAAAACTGCTAAGATTTGCCACGAGCGAGCTGGTTTTGGTTCGGGGTTGGCAGTTGGAATTGTTGGAGGCGGATAACTTGTAATTTGAGTTGTTTCCGGCGTGCTATCGGCGACAACTGGAATTGTTTCGGCTGCGTCGATGGGCGCTGAAATATCTTCGGGCGTGGCAATTTCTGCGGGAGTTTCTGCTGATGCGGAAGTTGAATCAGCCCTGGCAATTTCACTGCGATCGAACTCATCGCTGGTAGTGGAAATTATTTCCGGGTGCTGAGTCAAAATTTGTTTTTTTTCCTGTTCGTCGCTCATGGGGCTAAAATTATTTTACAAAGACCGCTTTTAGACATTTTACGTTACTGGTGCGATCGCCTGCACTGAAATTATCTAGCAGAATGAAGAAGGCACAACCAGTGATTTTGACACGGATACACGCATCTTGCCTGTTCATAAAAATGGTACTTGTGT
>NZ_JAUBTG010000003.1:179327-238811 GCF_036702395.1 Microcoleus sp. D3_18_C2
GGAACAGGCATCTTGCCTGTTCATAAAAATGGTACTTGTGTGGAACAGGCATCTTGCCTGTTCATAAAAATGGTACTTGTGTGGAACAGGCATCTTGCCTGTTCATAAAAATGGTACTAGGGAGGCGGGTTTAGGAGGTATATTGAGATTTACTGTTGGGTGGGGGCGGGTTTACGAGATTGTTCGTTACAGGCGAGTATTGTTGGTGAACCCGCCCCTACAAATTCCTGATTCGCGATTCCCGATTCCCCATTCCCGATTCCCAATTAGATTTACTGTTGGGTGGGGGCGGGTTTACGAGATTGTCAGTTACAGGCGAGTATTGTTGGTGAACCCGCCCCTACAAATTCCTGATTCACGATTCCCGATTCCCGATTCCCCATTCCCGATTCCCAATTAGTAATTATTAGGCAAAGACTGCCAAAAAGGCCGCTCTTCTGGCTTCCTCACAGTATTCGTCGCCGACTGCACGTTTCCTTTCAATTCTTGATAATACCTATCATCCAGAAAACTAACGCTGACCCCAGCAGGAAGCAGCAGTTGGCGCAATCTTTCCTGAGTGTAATCTACACCGTCAATCATTGGCCCGCGCGGATTTGAAACTAACAACTTGCCGTTAACTGGCACCGAATTGACCATATTCGGCCACCAAGCATAACCGCTGTAGCCAAACATCACTGGAACTTGAACAATTTGGTCGTCTCCGAGTAAAAACTCTCTTTTCAACTTCTCTATAATCGGATTAAGTTTCTGATTTTGCAAATAGAGATTGTGTTGAATTAAAGCACGGTTTTTCAAGGCGGCGCTGACAGTTGTTTGAGTGCTCAAACCACGATTGATCGCCACATCGCCGTAACCTCTTCCCTCCAATTCTTCCAACAGCTTAACTCCGGCTTCGGGACTGGCGATCGCCATTACATATTGTCCGGGAGTTTGAGTGGGAATAAAATTGATAATTTCATCGACTTGGCGAGTCAAAAGCCAAGAAGTATCAATATCCACTGGCGGCCCTTGAATTCTCTGAGCTTGAATAAAATCAAGTACCTCTGGATTAAAACTAGCATTTCCCGAATTCCCGTAATAAACTCGACCCATTGGGTGTCCGGGAATCGGCGGTGTCACCTGCAAATTGCCGTATCCGTCAGACCACTGACTTACAGGGTCTAAAGAACGAGGATTGCCAATTTTAACTACTTTCAAATCCCGGTTTTGACTTGATTTAATAGGCGGGTTTTTCTCTGGCTCGCTATTGCTTTTTAGGGCGACATTAAACTGGCGTATCTCCGATTTTTCGGGGAGTTGAACGTATCCGTTTTTCTGGGTATCTTGCATCCAAGTGCGATCGCCCTGGATAATTTTTACTTTAGCGCCCGTGGGTTCTACTGCTTGTTTGAGTTGGGAGATAAATTCGCTGTTTACCGCGCCTCTGTCGCTGACCTGAACTTCGGTTACTGGTGCTGTATTGGGCGCTATCATCCAAGGACTAACGCCCATTTGGATTGTTGTGGAGGCGATTTCTTGACCGTTGTTTTGGGCAGTTGCTTTGAGATTTACAGTGCCGTTCCAATTGCGATCGGCAAATTGTTTTGCTTCGACACCTAAAACAATATTGGTGCTGAAAACTAGAGGTTTAGCACCGGATATATCTACAGGTTGCCAGCCGTCCCCCGTCTTCTGGAAAACGCTGATGTGAGGGCTAGCAATGCTATCAGCAGTGATAAATAACTGAGAGGTTTTGAAGCTTTCAGACAGGTTTAAGTTAACTTGAGAAAGCATTGCTGCACGGCGGGGAACCATAACTTTGGTTTGTTTCCAAGTCGGTATCTTGCCGCGATCGTTATTGCGATCGTTAAATGAAATTAGCGCACCACTGGACAAAGACCATTGTTCTTTTCCAGCTTCGTCTTGCTGGTTAATTTGGCCATCTCTGTTGGTATCTCCCGCAAAGAAAAAGTTCGACGGGGACGCGGCGGGTGTAACTGGGGTGGGGGTTGGTGTTGCAGTTGATTCAGGAGTTGGTTGAGGAGTTGCTTGCTGATTTCTCTCTAACTCTTGTCTTTCCAGTTCTTGTCGGGCTAATTCTTGTCTGGCTAATTCTTGCCTTTCAAGTTCTTGTCTAGCTAACTCTTGCTTTTCAAGTTCTTGTCTTTCAAGTTCTTGTCTAGCTAATTCTTGTCTGGCTAATTCTTGCCTTTCAAGTTCTTGTCTAGCTAATTCTTGTCTGGCTAATTCTTGCCTTTCAAGTTCTTTACGGGCTAACTCTTGCCTTTCAAATTCTTGCCTTTCCAGTTCTTTTCTGGCTAACTCTTGCCTTTCAAATTCTTGCCTTTCAAGTTCTTTACGGGCTAATTCTTGCCTTTCAAGTTCTTTACGGGCTAATTCTTGCTTTTCAAACTCTTGCCTTTCAATCTCTTTTCTAGCCCGGTCTTTTTTCTCTTGCTCTTTTCTCTCTATTTCTCGACGAGCAAATTCTTTTTTCTCTTGCTCTTGTCGGGCTCGCTCTCTTATCTCTTCTTCCTCGGCTCTAATTTTCTCTACCGAACGTGCGACTTGCATTTCATAGGTTGCGACACTGAGGTTTCCTTGATATTCGATGGTTTTGTCGATCGCCCGATCGGCCAAAAAAGAATCGTGAGGAATGAGTCGCAGCGTATTGATAGCAATTTGCCACAGGCGTTGCGACTGTTCCCAAGTAGCAGAAGAAGGATTAGAAGTGCGTCCAATTAAGACTGCTTGGGCGGCAAATTTAGCAGCCTCGTCCCAATTATATTTGGCTGTTTCTTCTATTTGAATCTGACTTTGAACGTTTTGGAGTTGCTGCGTCAGAGTTTGAGATTGCTGACGGTGGATTGCTGATTTCCAAAGTTCTGCAGGAAACGAAGCGCTGTCGGGATTTTTGGCAAGGTTATCTAATTGTACTTTCAGGCGATCGCGCAATTTGTAGAGTTCGGAAAGGGATTGCGGATTTTCGCCCTCTGACTGTCGCCCAGAGAGTGCGAGTTGGTAGTTTAGGGAAGGTTGAGCCACTGTTGTGGGGACTGCAACCCAAATAATACCGATGACGACACCGAAACCATTGATAATGGCGATCGCAATATATTTAACCAAACGCATATAGTTTATCCTCAGACACGCCAATAATTTTACCTAATCTTGGGAGCAATTGGGGATTTAATTATAAGGACTTACGCATGGCGGCCCAGAAACCGGGTTTTTTACGAAAATACTTTGTTGCTGTTCAGAGATTCGATAAAAACTCCTGGTGGTTGAGCGAAGTCGAAACCCGGTTTCTTTGTCGGAGTCCCTAAGATTTGATAATATTTAAATTATTATATAGTATTCATCACGATCGCATTAACTCTCATTACAATCAAGACAACCTAAAGGAGGTAATAGTATGTTGACAAGCGATCTCAATGCTCTACTTGACCAACAAGCACTCCAACGCCAAGATTCCGAATGTCGCTATATTACCGATCGCGTCAACTGGGAACAATATGAAACATTACTCACCAGAAGTGGGGATACTTCCGCATATCGAGTCACGTATTTAGATGGAGTCTTAGAAATTATGTCACCTTCCCGCCGCCATGAAAACAGAAAAACTCGCATTGGAGACCTTTTACTCATTTACTTTTTAGAAGCAGATATAGACTATTTTCCATTTGGTTCTACCAGCCTACGGCAAGAGGAAAAAAGAGGCGGGACGGAACCTGATGAAGCTTACTGCATTGGTACAGACAAAGAATTTCCCGATTTAGCAATTGAGGTTGTTGTTACCAGTGGTGGCCTGAATAAATTGGAAGTTTACAGACGGTTAAATGTTAAAGAAGTTTGGTTTTGGCAAAATGAAAATTTTAGCCTCTACTACCTGCGAGAAGAAATTCCAGTTCAATTTGTCCAAACCTGCGGTTATGAGCAAATCAGTCGCAGTGAAATCCTGCCTAATTTAGATATAGAATTGTTGGCAGAATATGTTCGATATCCGAATTCCCTCGCAGCAGTTAAAGAATTTCGACAACGACTGATTGGATGAGTTGAGTGTTGTAAGTGTAAATGGGTTGATTTCCGATCATCGCACACCAGGTCAGAAACCGGGTTTTTTACGAAAAGACGCGTTGCTACCGACAGATTAGGTAAAAACCCGGTTTCTTTGTCGGAGTCAGTAAGTCCTGAATCTTACTCTATGGGAAAACCAGGAATCAGTAGATCGATTTCTACCATCAGTTGCATGGTTTCTTTGAGCGCAACCACCACCTTTTGATAGTGCAGTACATCATCAAAAGATAAGGTGCGTTTGGCTTTCTTACGGTCTTTGAGCCATTTATCTAAAACCTGATAACCCCCAATTTTAAACTCCCAAACTTCGGGGGCGATGCCTTCAAAATAGCGGGTTTTGTTGATATAAACTCGCTGTTCAGCGGGTTTATAGATAACTTCGGTAACGGCATTGTCACCATCGCCATTCATTTTAGTAATCAGCTTATTAAGCTTTTTCGATTTCATCAGGTGCAGGTCTACCAATGCCTGACCTTTTGCACCCAAGTCTTTAAATAGCTGATCGTTACTGGTTAACGGCACACGGGGAAAGTCGATTTTGAGACACTCGGCGTAGCGTTGGCGATAGGTGGGGCAATGGAAGATGGCGTAAATGTAGTAAAAGATGGCTTCTGGCGTGGGGACGTAGCCAAGTTTTTCACGAATTGCTGCAATAAAATCTGAGGATAAATTGGGAGTTGTTTCACCAAATAAATCCCGATAAGTATGGAGAGGAAATAAGTAGCCTCGTTCTCGGCTTTTGTTGGAAACATAACAATCATCAGTAATGCTGTTAGTAGCTAGGATGTGTTGCCAAGATTCGCTTATAGTTTGACGACAAGTATAAAATCCCAAATTAGCTTTGTTTAGCATATGGCTCATTACGTCAGAACGAGGCATACAAATAAAACCCCTTGTCTGCCCTGTATAGTAAGTAAACTTTTTATCGAAAGGGCGATACATAATAGAAGTAATCAAGCCCTTCTCAGTACCATTACTGCGAATATCATCCTGAGCCAGTGAGACTTTCCAATCTCTTGAATCATCACCCAGTTCATATTTTTTTCGGGCTTCCTCTATTGGTAGTGAGACAAAATCCTTAACAGTAGTCTCCACTTCTTGGGATGACCATTTTATTGTCAAATTATCTCTTGCAGTCACAATTCCCACCGAATGAACAAGCAATATATCTGTGATTTTCCAACCTTCATCATATTCTTCTAAAACATTTCGGTCTTGGGGGCAAAATAAATAAAATGATGATTGAGGTTCAATAGCTTTCCATTCAACCTCATTAATATCTAATAAATTTAAGCTTTTATATTTAGATGCGCGATCGCCCCATAACTCTGCATGGTGAACTTTAGCTGGTGTATCCTTTCCAGGTTCTTTAACAAAAATTCCAATACTCACACCCTGTTGAATATCAAAGACATTTTGATCGGGTGAACCATCGGGAGAAACTTCTTTCTTCTTAGAATTACCGTGTAAATCTAAAATGTAGATATCAGTAAAGGTTTGCATCAAGTTCTGGCGCATTCCTCGAAACGTTGGATTATCCAGATAACCGTGATTAGTAACAAACGCTAAAACACCATAACCAGTTTCACTGACTCGCCATTGTCCAAAGCGAATGAATTTAACATAATCATCTTGCAACCATTTAGAATTCTTTTCACCTAATGGCACACCATCCACATAGTAATAATCTTTAACTAAACCCGCGATCCACTCGCTTTTATTTGCGGAATGTCCAGAATAAGGTGGATTGCCCAACACAACCATCACAGGCACATCTCGCTTCACCGTCGAAGCTTCATTTGCTTCTTGTGCCACAAACTGACCAAACACAATCTCTGATTTTTTCAGTGCCTCATCCAGCGTATTGGTCAGGTAAATGCCTAATCGTTGTTTGCCCTTAAATTTGTAACCAAGTTCTTGAAGTTCTAGCCCTAGCTTCAGGTGAGCAATGGCATAGGGAGCCATCAATAACTCAAATCCAAACAACCGATTCAGCAAATTGTCTCGCACATAGCTATCCCACTGATTCGCCATGCCAATTTCTTCTAAATTGCGGTAAATTTGCTTTACCACTTCATACAAAAATGTACCTGTCCCCGTTGCAGGGTCGAGAATTTGCACTTTCGGCTTTTGTGTTACTGGATCTTTGGCGTTATCCGCTAATCCCAATGGCAAATCGAAGCGGTCTTTGAGAATGGCATCAACCGATCGCACAATAAACGACACCACAGGTTCCGGTGTATAATAAACGCCTCGACTCTTTCGCAAAGCCGCGTTATACGCCGCCAAAAATGTTTCATAAAAATGCACCACCGGGTCTTCTTGACGAGTGCGCTGCCCAAAGTTTTCGAGAATGCTGCCCATATCAACTTGAGACAGCAATTGCACCAGATCGTCGATCGCCCAATCGAGCTGACTGACTGCATCCGTTTCGACGATCGTATTAAACAATCGCTTCAAAAATGGGTTTGTTGCTGGAATATACGTGCCAGCCGTGCGCCGAGTAAACGGTTCACACCCTGGATTTTGAGCATGACCAACTCTTGCCGCAAATAACCCATAAGAAATCGTTTGAGCATACATATCAGCAAAATCAGCATCATTCAAATCGGGCAACAACACCTCACTAAAGCCCTGCTTCAGTTGATGCAATTCCCCGTCTTTATTTTCTCCCTCCAGTGCAGTTGTTGTTGCTAACCGGATTGCTTTCGTCAACCTCGCCATCTGTCGCGCCAGGTCTTCAGGACTGCTGATAATCTCGCCTGTATAGTTGAGAAATTGATCCAGCAAAGCCGCAATCTTTTCTGTAGCCCTTACTTGCAGCTTATTCTCATTACGATCTGCTAAAATTTCCTTCTGCCTGCGCTTCCCATTCACATACCAACGAAACTCTAAATAATTGGTCAATACTAGATTCGGAAACGCTTCTATATACCGCTGCAATTGCTCCGATTTTTCTATCTGATCCAGGTCTAGCCCAACGTCTTTGGCTTCTACATAACCCACCAATAGTTCCCGCCGCCTCACGGTAAAGTCTGGAATCCCTGCCTTATTGCCTTTTTCTTCAATGACGGCATCAATGCCCTTGTCTGAGTCATCCAGCAAATTTTTCAGCGCTGGATAATGGCTGCGCTCGCTACCTTTTTGCAGGTTATTTTGAATCGACTTGAGGTAAGCATCAAAAGATATAGATGGCATTGAATCAGTTTCCTGGTTTAGTTTGGAAATGTTTCCTGAATTCGTTTAATGCTATTATAGTAGATAGAATAGTCCTGGAGATAGGGGCCCAGAAACCGGGTTTTTTAGGAAAATACTTCGTGGCTACCGACAGATTAGATAAAAACCCGGTTTCTTTGTCGGAGTCAGTAAGCCCTATATGGATTTATTCTCTTTTTCGCTGACCGAAAGGTAAAAATCATGAAATGTCGCTGTTATTTCCTAATTTTTATCCTTATTGGATTATCCTTAACAAGCTGCGAACAGGCGAAGTCATTTCAATCAATAGATCGAAAACTTAAAAATAGTAATGCGATTGAACAACACAATTTTAACTTGCAAGCGGGCGATCGATCGGTCGATCGAACTAACAACATCCAAGCAAGTCCGAAGAGTGGGAAGTTCGATAGAACTACCAACTCACCGGAAGAAAGTGCGATCGTGTTAGGAATCTTCGGGTTTTGTTTGATGTGTTATTTATTAGTTTGGAAGTTTCGCGGGAGGGAAGAAGCTAACAAGATGCTGAGAAGAATCAGAAGAAGAGTGAAGTGAGGATAGATACTTGCTAAACCTCATTTTTTCTTAGTGCGGTTGCGTTTTCTCGATTCAGCCGCCGTATTTTTTGCTTTTTTTTGTTTTTCTTTACTTGCTTTAGATTCATTGACAGCACTATCACTTATCGGTTGGCTGGAAAATCCCGATGTATCGGAGTTTTTAGCTGCAATTAGAGGAGCAATGCTAGCATTATATATCTCCTGAAATTGTGTTAGACCTTCCCCCGTACTTATATCAAACCCTGCTTGATGACCCAGCGTTACAAAGGATTTGGCAAATCCAAATTTAGAGGAATCTTCCATAATCTCCTTAAATTCCGGCTCGATATCCCGCAGGTATTTGATAATTGAAGTGGCATTTCGCAGTTTAAATTCTCGCTTCAAAAATTGCCAGAACGCCAATAATTCCGGGATAGCATTTTCACCTTCTTCCGGCGAAAGCAAACTCACTTTCCTGGGAAACAACTCTTCGACTACAGTTGCCACATCTTCCACTTTCATGCGAGGCAGCGTAAAACCTTCATAGCCGAAACCGTAATAAATGAACTGCGAGATCCAAAATCCCACGTCTGGATAAGTTTTACAGTATTCTTCTCCTTCGGGAGCATTGACAAATAGCTCGATTAGCGTTTCCTGATAATCTTCCAGGAGTGGTTCTGCTTCGTCATAATCTAGGCCATTTAGTTGGCGGATATTAAAAGGTTGATCTGACATAGTTGAAAATTTTTTAATTTAATTGACTTTAGCTTTAAGGTTAGTACAATTTTTGCAGTTCTATTAATTCTTTAGGATTTCATTATATTTAAAAAATCTCCGATCGCAGGTATATTTGACTAGCACCGATCGCCCGTGACTATTTAAACCAAGCTAGCATTGTATAGGGCGATCGCCCGTCTCCACCGAACAGCGAAAGATATGATATAATCTCAAGTAAAACTATAATTGTTTGAGCTTGGCAGTCCGCCACTTCAAAGTATGAAGTCAACACAACAGTTTACAGCAATTATTGAACGAGAAGGCGACGGATATGTATCCCTTTGCCCGGAACTCGATATTGCCAGCCAAGGTGACAATATAGAAGCAGCGCGACAGAATCTGATCGAAGCGTTGGAACTATTTTTTGAGACAGCAGATTCTTCGGAAGTCCAGAATCGGCTGCATAGCGCCCTTTCAACTAACCCCACTCAGCCTGAAGTAGCCAATGTGTTACACTCAGTATACGCTCAAAGCTCACAGTGAAAATGAACAACAATCATGCAATTAGAAGATTACTTTGAATTTTTAACACCCGAAGATATCCGCATCAAAGGAACCCGCGTCGGTATCGAACACATTCTCTACGAATACATCCACCGCGGCCAAACTCCAGAAGCCATAGCTCAAAAATTTCGGACAGTGACTATGGCTCAAGTTTATGCTACCATTCTCTACTATCTGGAAAATACAAAAACTGTCGGTAAATATGTAGGAGATTGGTTAGAATATTGCCTCAAAGCTGAAGCTGAATACGATCGCAATCCATCACCTTTTGTCTTAAAAATGCGTCAAATTAAGGAACAAAAAAACATATCTACACAACGGGATAAAGTTCATTAATGACTGTTAAATACCTGTTAGACGAAAATATAGACCCTGAATATCGGGTGCAGCTTTTGTATCATCAATCCGATATCGTCGTTTTAATGGTTGGCGATGAAGGTGTTCCGCCTAAAGGAACGAAAGATCCAGAAATCTTGTGTTGGTGCGAGGAGAATAACTTTATCCTCGTTACTAATAACCGACGTTCAATGCCAGTTCATTTGTCAGATCATACAGCCCAAGGTCGCCACGTTTTAGGAATTCTCACAATCCGCTTGAATGCAGATATGGGCCAAGTGATTGACGAGTTAATTGAAATTGCGGGAGCATCTTTTGAAAATGAATATCAAGATAGGATTGAATTTATCCCACTGAGATAATTCGCAGGGCGGACAATATAGCAGTATCTTTTTATAAAATTCGGCGATTAAAATTGCTTCTTGTCACACGAATTCCCTCTCTAAGAGACTGAAAGAAAGAGAAGTATTAGCATCTATACAAACCCAAAACAAAAACCCGGTTTCTACAAGAAACCGGGTTTAATCATCCGCGTTAATTCGCGTTCATCTGCGGTTAAAAAATCCTACAATTGCTTCACCTCAGAAACCAATTTGGCAACCACATCCTTAGCGCTACCAAACAACATCATCGTCTTATCCTTGTAAAACAACTCATTGTCTACACCGGAAAAACCAGCACTCATCCCGCGCTTAATCACGATCGTATGCTTGGCCTTATCAACCTCCAAAATCGGCATCCCGTAAATCGGGCTCGCCGTATCGTGACGCGCCGCCGGATTCACCACATCATTCGCACCAATCACCAACGCCACATCCGTTTCTTCAAACTGCGGATTGATATCGTCCATATCGTACAACTGCGGATAAGGCACGTTTGCTTCCGCCAACAGCACATTCATGTGCCCCGGCATCCGCCCAGCCACCGGGTGAATCGCGTATTTCACGTCAACACCCATTTTTTCCAAACCGTCGGCTAACTCGCGCACGGCGTGCTGTGCTTGCGCTACAGCCATCCCGTAACCCGGAATAATTACAACCGATCGCGCATAACCCAACATCATCGCACTTTCTTCGAGATTGATGCTGCGAACAGTTTTGTCGATCGCACCACCAGCAGCCCCAGCAGCAGCCCCAGCACTAGCACCACCGCTACCAAAGGCGCTAAACAGCACACTAGAAAGCGATCGATTCATCCCCTTGCACATGATTTGCGTCAAAATAATCCCCGACGCGCCCACCAATGCACCAGCGATAATCAGCATATTGTTCATCAAAATGAACCCAGCCACACTCGCAGCAATCCCCGAATAAGAGTTAAGCAGCGACACCACCACCGGCATATCGCCACCCCCAATGGGTAGCACAAACATGATTCCCAGAATATTGGAAATCGCCACCAAACCCAGGAATACCGGCACATCCTCCGGGTTAAACAACATATAACCGCTGCCGGCTAAAAGCGCGATCGCCAGCATGGCATTAAACGGCTGTTGCAGCGGAAACGTCATCGGCGCACCCGGCAGCAATTCTTGCAGTTTCGCAAACGCCACAAGGCTACCAGTGAAAGTAATTCCGCCAATCAACACACCCAAAAGGATCGTGATTGTCGCGTCTGGCGTCGGCGATTGCGGGATGCTGAGATAGCGCCAGAATTCGCCCACAGCAACGAGTGCAGAAGCCGCGCCCCCAAAACCGTTAAGCAAACCCACCATCTGCGGCATATCCGTCATCGCGACGGTTTTCGCCATAATTGTTCCCAAAATGGAACCGATGATAATTCCGACAGCAATCAATTCGTAGCTGATGACTTGCTTTTCCAGCAAAGTACCGACGATCGCAATTAACATCCCGATCGCAGCTAACACATTCCCTTGACGCGCAGTTGCAGGGGAACCCAACTGTTTCAAACCGATAATAAACAAACATGCGGCAACTAAATAACCTAGTTGAATGCCACTGGGCAGAAAATCGCTCACGCTTTAACCTCTTTTTTCTTGAACATTTGCAGCATTCGATCGGTTACTAAGAAACCTGCGACAACGTTAATTGTGGCTAGGGCGATCGCGATCGTCCCCAAAATCGAAGTAACAGTCACATTGCCTTGGCCAGAAATCAGAATTGCACCTAAAACCGCAATTCCCGAAATCGCATTCGATCCCGACATCAAAGGTGTGTGCAGCGTCGGCGGGACTTTATTAATTACTTCAAATCCCACAAACGATGCTAGAGTAAACACCACTAAACCTGCAATCAATCCTTCTGCCATAACAAGTGTGAACTGGTAATTGGTAATTGGTTATAACTCGTTCCCGGTTGTGTCCGCCAGTCCGCCAGGGAATGAATTCCCTGACTCATAGCAAAAGTCCTCTTAAGAGGACTAATAAACATCTCCAATAATTCTTGTGGAACAGGCATCTTGCCTGTTCAAAAAAGCCTTTTTTGGAGATATTTAATCAGTTCTTCAGTCCTCATAGCGAGGACTTGAGCTTTGAGGCAGGGGTTTCAACCCTTGCCGGACTATCGGACTATCGGACTGCCGGACTATCGGACTGCCGGACTTTGCCTCATAACGACCGAATCTAACTAACGGCTGATGCCTGAGCTGCCAAAGCATCCCGCACTCGCTGGTTGCTAATTTCACCGTCGCGGGCAACACAAGCACCAGCAATGATATCGTCTTCAAAATTCAAATTGAGTTCCTTATCTTTCAGCATCAACTGAAGTAAAGAGGAGATATTCTTCGAGTAAGTTTCGCTAGCGTGGACAGGCATCGACGAAGGCACATTAATCGGGCCGATGACATTAACGCCGTTCCATTCAACATCTTTTCCCGCTTCCGTGCATTCGCAATTGCCGCCTTGTTCGCCCGCGAGGTCAACAATTACCGATCCGGGCTTCATTTGAGAAACCATTTCTCTAGTAACTAAAATAGGTGCTTTTCTGCCGGGAACTTGAGCGGTTGTAATCACTGCATCGGAAGCGCTGACGTGTTGGGTGAGCACTTGGCGGGTGTATTCTTTAGCCGCTTCTGATAATTCTTTAGCGTAACCTCCGGCGGCGACGGTTTCTTCCTTGAGTTCGACATCAAGGAATTTAGCGCCCAAACTTTGCACTTGTTCTTTTGTTTCCGGGCGGATGTCGAAGGCTTCGACTACCGCACCCAAACGGCGCGCCGTGGCGATCGCCTGCAAGCCAGCAACGCCCACACCCATTACCAATACTTTCGCGGGGCGAATTGTACCCGCCGCCGTTGTCAGCATTGGGAAATATTTCGGCAAAGCGGCGGCTGCGATCAGTACCGCTTTGTAACCGGCGACGTTACCCTGAGATGACAGCGCATCCATGCTTTGAGCGCGGCTGGTGCGCGGGATCATTTCCATGCTGAATGCCGTTACTTTGCGATCGGCTAAACGCTGCACTAAAGCCGGATCTCCCAGAGGATTCAAAAATCCGATGAAAACGCCTCCTTCGCGGAGTTGATGAACTTCTGATTCTTGCAGGGCCCCGATTTTGACGACGATATCGGCTTCGCCCCACAGCCTAGCGGTATCGGCGACAACCTGAGCTCCCGCTTCTTCGTAAGCACGATCCGAGAAAAAGGATTGTGCGCCGGCACCCGCCTCAACCCAAACTTCGACCCCCTGTTTGACTAATCGGGCTACAGCGTCGGGTACTAAAGCCACCCGGCGTTCCCCTGCTGCTATTTCTTTTGCGATCGCTAATTTCATGAACTCTCCTTATTTAAGCCTTCCTAGGACGGTTGAAACCGCGCCTACACAGACAAAACCTGCCTCTGCAGGTTTCTTGAAGTGCGATTTTTAATCGCCCGATGCCTTGCTTTACATTGAAGCAGCCGTTCCCCTAAACTTCTCTCGTTGATACTAAAGCCGATCGCCCAAATTCGACCCGTATCTTTAACTTATCTTATACATTCAAATTCGCTAAATTGTTAAGTTAGCCACAGATTATGATACAATTTTATGTCGCCTAATTCTGTAGTTAGAATGTCAGTTATCAGTATTACGCAAAAAATACGCAAAAAATAATTGACGATCGAGCAATTTGTTCGGAGGTTCCCAGATTCAGCGTTTCGGAGACTTAGGATGGAGGCACAGAAAAGCGTCGGGTTCTAACCAGCCCCCAGATTCATTCTCAAAGCAGACGGGAGTAAATCTAAAATCTAAAATCTAAAATCTAAAATCGGCTCGCCCTCATCAAATTGCTGAGACATTCGATATATTGTAGGCACGATCGCAAATTTCGGGCGATCGATATTAAAGGTTCACCAAGAGTTTAATTAGAGGAGTTGTTATGCGACGATTATTTTCAGCACTAGCAGTTACAGGTTGCTTGGTGGCTGGATTACCCGCCATCAGTTTAGCCCAGTCCATGCCAGGATTCACGATTTTCGGCGGCCCCGAACGCGCCAACCAATTAAACTATCGCTTGGATTACGGTACAGCCGGGATGAGTGGCGATAGATATCGGCTGCGAATTCCTTCCAACAAAGTAAGTTTGGCGATCGCCCAACTCAACATATCCTATCCAGACTACTACAAAGGCGAATTTGACCAAAAAGACATTAAAGTGCGCGTCAGAAACAAAACAATAGAATTGCAAGAAGTAATCTGGGACAAAGAAAATCGATTCATAGAAATTTATCCCACAGAACCAATTGCCGCCGGCAACAATGTTGAGGTTGTACTCTCCAACGTCAGAAACCCATCCCCTGGCGGAATGTACCATTTCAACGTCCGCATCCGCACCCCTGGGGATGTTCCCTTGCTGCGTTACCTCGGTACTTGGCTGTTGAGCATTAATTGAGGGAAGGAATTTCTCGTTAGTCAAGCGATCGCGACATAAAAATTTAACTGTGGCGATCGTTTTCCTGGGTGGAAAAATTTAACTCTACTCAAATCTTGGTTTTCCTCACATCTTGCACCATTCTCGCTTAATAGGCTTTTCGGCCTGTTCCACAAAGAGTGAATTTTCTTGTGGAACAGGCCGGAAAGCCTGTTCATCAAAAGCTTATTGAGAATGGTGCAACATCTCAGTTTTCGGGAGTTGTAAAATAGAACCTCCGGCTCATATCGCAATTCTCAATGATTCGTAATAATGAGTCTAGGGGCAGTCCCCCGATAGTTGCCCTTCGCTAATTAGGGGTAGGCTTAGGGGCGCTACCCCTAAAAAATGTTTACCAATCAAATAGGATTGCTAAGGCCGTACTTGCAGCATGAATCTACTAGCAAAAATCAAAACAATAAAACTGCCTCCAGCGCTGAGATCGAGAAATTATCGCCTGTTTTTTGCAGGACAAGGCCTCTCACTGATTGGCAGTTGGATGACGCAAGTCGCTACTATTTGGCTTGTCTACAATTTGAGCGATTCACCTTGGATGCTCGGCGTGGTCGGATTTACAAGTCAAATCCCCACATTAATTTTACTGCCTTTTGCAGGAGTTTTAATCGATCGCTGGAACCGCCACCGAGTCCTAATTGCCACTCAAATATTAGCAATGGTTCAATCCTTAGCGCTAGCATTTTTAGCGCTAACAGGAGTCGTTAACATTTGGCAGATCCTGGTACTGAGTTTCTTTCAAGGCGCAATTAACGCCTTTGACGCGCCGGCACGGCAAGCTTTTGTACCGGAACTTGTAGAAAAGAAAGAAGATTTAGCAAATGCGATCGCCCTCAACGCTTCCATGTTCAACGGAGCCAGATTAATCGGCCCAGCAATTGCAGGTTTGCTGATAGCTACAGTCGGGGCAAGTTATTGCTTTCTCATTGACGGACTCAGCTACATCGCTGTAATTGCAGGCTTATTAGCGATGCAAATCAAGCCCAGAAAAATTGCCGCAACTAATACCAAACCCTTACAAAGATTAAAAGAAGGATTCGTTTATGCCTTCGGGTTCCCCCCGATTAGAGCAATTTTACTGCTATTAGCATTAGTCAGTTTTGCCGGAATGTCCCACACAGTATTAGTCCCAATTTTTGCCACCAAAATTCTGCAAGGCGACGCACAAACCCTCGGCTTTTTGATGGCATCTTCGGGAGTTGGCGCCTTCGCGGGCGCGATTTATTTGATTTCCCGCAAAAGTATAGTTGGCCTCGGCAAATTGATTGCGATTTCACCGGCAATTATGGGATTTGGGCTGATAGGTTTTGGCTTGTCCCGCATCTTATGGCTCTCATTAATCATGATGTTGTTTGTGGGGTTTGGTTTCATTATCCAATTTGCAGGAGGAAACACATTTTTGCAAACAATTGTAGAAGACGACAAACGCGGAAGAGTGATGAGCATATACACGATGGCATTTTTTGGAGTGACACCCTTTGGGAATTTAGTTGCCGGCGGATTGGCCAATTATATCGGCGCTCCCAATACAGTCATCATTGGAGGAATAATTTGTGTTGTAGGCTCCATAATTTTTACCAAACAGTTGCCAGCTTTAAAAAACTTAGTTCGGCCAATTTATCAAAAAATGGGTTTAATTTCCCAGTAACAATTTACCGTCAAATCACAAAAGCCAACCTTAAACAAAATTCCCAAAGCTAATATCTGACTGTCTCTCTAGCAACCCTCAACAATTTGTAAACTTCTCTCTTCTCTTTCTCTGCGCCCTCTGCGCCCTCTGCGGTTAAAACATCCAAATTAATTACGCAACCAGAGTTCACCATTCTTGTTGGGCTTCAGCTTCAGCTTGAATTAAATTTTGCCGCAGTTGCACCCAATTAATTTGATGAGAGGGCAAATCTTCGATGAGCTTTCCGCGCTGTAAATGCAGAATTCGCGTGCTAAATTGCTCAGCTAATTCTAATTGATGGTTTACCATTACAATAGTGGTTTTGCCGTTTGTTAGCTGTGTCAATACTTGCAAAAGGTGGGCAGCTTTTCCTGCGTCGAGGGCGGATGTTGGCTCATCTAAAAGCAAGACTTTTGGTTGTAGGATGATGCCGCGGGCGATCGCCACGAGCTGTTTTTGGCCTGTAGAAAGCTGGAATTCGGTGCGATTTAGCCATTCTTGGGGTATGTGCAGTTGTTCGATCGCCCCGCTAATTCTCTCAGCAATGTTTGATGAAGTCACGCCCCGCAGCTTTAAAGGATAAGCCAATGCTTCTCGCACCGACATTCCCAAAAGCTTGGATTCTTGTAGGATGAGGGTGATTTGTTTGCGGAGTTCGATCGCAGGTATTTGGCGATATTCTGTATTTTCCAGATAAATCGAGCCACTGGTGGGAGTGCTGAGTCGATTTAGCAGTCGCAACAGCGTTGTTTTCCCCGCACCTGAAGGGCCAACAATTGCCACGCGAGCTCCCTTGTGTACCTGAAAGGATATATTTTCCAACAAATGACTTGAGGCGATCGGTGTTTTTAAACTAACACTGTCAATTCGCAGTTGAGGATTTGTTTCTGTATTATTTTCTGAAGAATTACGCATTGAATTAATTAAAAATATAAAAAACCGGATACCCAGATCCCGACTTCTTTAACAAGTCGGGGATCTAACAGCTAAATTAATCCGTGTATCCGTGTCCGAATCCGTGTCGTGCCATGCTTCCTGCTCAAACTTTTACAGCTTTTTCCAATGGAAAACCCAGCTTTTCGCGCTGTTCCAAATAAAGCTGAGCAACTCGCCGCGCCAAATTGCGAATTTTGGTGATGTAGCGGGTTCTTTCCGTTACCGAAATCACACCTCTAGCGTCGAGCAAATTAAAAGTGTGAGAACATTTTAACACATAATCAAGACTCGGCAAAACCAATCCTTTTTTTGTCAATTGTTCTGCTTCTTGCTCGTACAATCCAAATAGAGTAAACAGCAATTCGGGATTAGAAGCTTCAAAGTTATAAGTACACTGTTCAATTTCTCCTTGCAGGTGAACGTCGCCGTAAGTGATGCCATCTTTCCACTGAATTTTCGTCATGGCATCGACTTCTTGGAGATACATTGCGAGGCGTTCTAGTCCGTAGGTAATTTCAATGGATACGGGGCGACAGTCAATGCTACCGCACTGTTGAAAATAGGTAAATTGGGTGATTTCCATGCCGTCGAGCCAGACTTCCCAGCCCACGCCCCAAGCTCCGAGGGTGGGCGATTCCCAGTTGTCTTCTACGAAACGAATGTCGTGGTCTTCTGGGCTAATTCCTAATGCTCTGAGGGAGTCTAAATAGATGTCTTGGATGTTGGGAGGAGAGGGCTTAATTAAAACTTGATATTGATAGTAATGTTGGAAGCGGTTGGGATTTTCGCCGTAGCGTCCGTCGGTGGGGCGGCGACAGGGTTCGATGTAGGCGACTGACCAAGGTTCGGGGCCAATTGCTCTGAGAAAGGTGTGGGGATTCATGGTTCCTGCACCTTTTTCTGTGTCGTAGGATTGGGCGATCAGGCATCCTCGATCGCTCCAGAATTTGTTTAAGGTGGCAATGACTGATTGAAAGTTCACTGGTTTAAATATGGTTAGCGAGTGTCTCAACTTATTTAAGCATACAAAAGGCAGGGTTTATTTGCATAAACCCTGCCGAAATCAGATTTGGGTGTGAAAAGTTAGGCAGTTTGGATCGAGTTCTAGTTTAGTCTGCAGGAGCCAGGGAAACTAACAGAGTGATGTTGTCAACGCCGATGACATAAACGGTGTCTCCGGGTGTGAGGGTGATTTGGCGATCGCACCGTGCGGGCCACCAGCTACCTTGGAAGCGGACGCGACCAGTTTGATTCGGGTAAATGGATTCATCGACGACAGCTTCTTCGTTGAAATAGTTAAAATTGGTGTTGATGTAGTTATCCATTAAGAGATTGTTTTCTGTGCTGTAGGTGTGAAGAGAAAAAATAGAACCGAAAGCTTTTACTACGTTAAACATTTTGTTGACTCCTTTTGTGTTAAAATATATCGAAGTTTAATCGCCGATTTTGTGTTCTTTGAAAACTAGCATTTCCTGGTTAAAATTGATTACCAGGTTGTTCATGCTCTGATTTAGTCTGCGGGAGCGAGGGAAACTAACAGAGTGATGTTGTCAACGCCGATGACATAAACGGTGTCTCCCGGTGTGAGGGTGATTTGGCGATCGCACCGTGCGGGCCACCAGCTACCTTGAAAGCGGACGCGACCTGTTTGATTCGGGTAAATAGATTCATCAACTACTGCTTCTTCGTTGAAGTAGTTAAAATTGGTGTTGATGTAATTTTTGATGAGCATATTGTTAGCTGTGCTGTATCCTTGGGTAGAGAAAATCGAGCCGAAAGCTTTTACTACGTTGAACATGATATTTACTCCTGTTGTGTTAAAATATATGGGGATGTGTAATTGTCGGTTTATGCTATTTGAGAGGCTGCATTTCCTCGGTTAAGATTGATTGATTGCCTTGATATTTCATTGTTCTTGCCTTCCGTGCTTTTATCAGGATAAAAGGCAAATAATTTTTGAAATGTTGAGGGGATTTGAGAAGCGGTTGCGGGGAGTCTAAATCCAGTAATTCCGAGGTATTGAATTAAGGATTTAGTGGTTGAGCAGTTGGTGGGATTTACCTTAAGGGTAGATGTGGTTAGCTACATTAGAGATTGTCTGATTCCGCATTACTGCTGCTGTGAAAATGTTTTATTTTTGGCTTGAATTTTGGGGTTGAGTTTTTTGATTGGGTTGTGACTCACTTGCTTTACACTTACTAATTTGCCAGGAGTCCAATATCTTTGGTGCGATCGCCAGTCCACTTTCCGAGTCTGGTACTGGCACATGACACTGGTTAACCTGCAAACAACGATTTTGCAAGGGTTTCTGCCTAAATATCAGGCTGGTAGCTGTGCCAATTTAGCTAACTGGACTACCGCAAACAGTGAATTATGAACTTACGCCTTCTCGATCGCCCAATCAGGAATATCCATAAATATCTAGTCCGTAACTGACGCACCAAACCTCTAAAAACCCGGTTTCTGACAGCCAGTGCGCCATTAGGGGCCCGTAAGCGGATCAATGATATAAGCAAGTAAACTTGGCAACTCACCCACCCTCCCCATGCGATATTGAGGTGTACCTACCTATTTAGGCATAGACAATAGGCGATCGAGACTGACGCAGATATCAGGAGGCGGTAGGAGTTTTTGATCGATGCAGGTCGATCGCACCCTGTTATCCAATTATTGAACAGGTCGAACTTAAAATCCATTCATAAATTCAGAATCTTAAATTCATAAAAGTCATAATTACAGACAACCTGCTTGATACTGCATAATTCTTACAGGAATTTTGAATAAAGTTTTAGCTAATTGAGACAAACCGAACTTGAATTTAAGCGACTGCGGCAAATCTTGTACGGAAACTTCTGTGAAGCCAAAGCGAGTATAAAATGATGCGAGTCGCTTTCCCAAACATTCTAAATATAGCGGTTCTGTAGCTTGTTGAATTAAATATTTTGTGAGGTAGCTTCCCAAACCTCGATCGCGCCAATCTTTCGCCACCACCAAACTGCCCAATTCTTGCGCCCCCGCAAAATTCCGCAACTGTCCGCAAGCTGCCAATTTTCCCTCGCATTCGATGACCCAGAATTGCTCCCAGCGCAACTGAGTTGGATCGAGTTTGGCGCCCCAAACTAAGATTCTAATTGACCTCATATCTTGCTCTGAGGCCGGGCGGATGGCGCATTGTGGGGGCAACGAAAAAGAACTTTCATTCATTGTGATTCCTGTTGACTGTCTCGTTTGGATTGAGCTTTCAACATCCTTTCTTTTAACCGCACATTTCTCTCGGCAATTTCGGGATTTCCCTCATACCAAGGCGGAACATCGTCATAATCGGGAATTCCATCATCTATCAGATAGCGCGCGTTGGGCTGCTTGGGATAACCTGCAGCCAATCCTCCAGTACAGATAACAAACAAGGCTGTATTTTCAGCAGCTTTTAATGCTCTCTTTGCTGCGGGAGAAACTCTCACAATATCGCCGCCCTCAAGTGTCAATAGTTCCCCATCTACAACCATCAGGCCTTTGCCTTCAACTACAATATAAACTTCTTCTTGTTCTGCGTGGCTGTGAGTAAATGTGTAGCCATCGCCAGCAGGCAAGCGAATCAAACCTAAAGCTACTCCTTGTAGATTTAGCTGTCGCCAAGGGTTGGTGAGTTGGGGCAAATTGTTAAAGTCAAAGTGAGCTTTAGTGAATTTATTGTTACTTTCAGAATCTAGTTCCATATTATGTATTTAAGTATAAGAGGTGTTACTGGAAATTATACCAGCTAGCCGCTTCAAAATGCGAAAGACTTCGTAAAGTTCGTTTCCTGGACTCCCAATATCGAAAAGTTTAGACACGCCATACTGCGGTGTGCCTTGTTTGGTCACTTTGATAAATCGAAAGCTGCTGCCATTTGTCAGAAGCCCAAATGTTACTTGTTCTGGACTGGGGTCATTCAGCATATAAAATAGTAACTGAGGAAGTCCAGCTTCAACGGAATATTGTGCTCGCTTCGCTTCGATCGCAACTACCCAAAAAGATTCAATTAAAAGCAGAACATCAATACTTCCCCTGACAAGTATACCTTCATCCACGGTGACAAGTTCCACCGATTTTTCTGCTTCTATATGAAAGGGATTCAGGTATAAATCTGCTAAAAATAGCAAGGGAGCAAGTACCACCATTTTTACGGTATCTTCTATCATGGAGTGGTCGGCACTGTTAGTATAGCCAGCCTTTACTTTGTCAAGATATCGCTTTTCTTCATCTGTAATTTCTGGTAAATCGTCCATCCACTCCCGGAAAAATTGCTCGTCTTCACAAAGTTGGAAGTTAAATTTTGTTTTGACATCGTGCAGAGTCAGTGTTTTTGCTTGAATTGATTGTGTCATGGCTTTGCATCTTCAATTGAAATTTATTGTAGCATACTAATTGTCGATCGCCTCCCACAAAACCTCCGCGCCAAACCTTACCGGATCGGTACAAGGCAATCCCGTTTCTGCTTGAACTTCAGCTATTGCTAACAGCGCATCTGCCTCATTTAAGTGATGAGTGTTGAGGGCGATCGCGCTCACTTTTCCCCCTGCAAAAGCACCCGCAGCCGCAGCTACCATTTCGTACAATTCCACCACTTTTGATAACCTGGGAATCGATACGTGCGGGTGATTGCGAATGCTAGTTTGTCCGGCTCTGTGCGCTAAAATTAAGTGAGTTGGCTGCGAACCCCGCAGCAGCGGCAGAGTCGCCGTCGAACCGGGATGCAATAGCGAACCTTGCCCTTCTACGTGCAGAATATCGCATTCAGAACCCAATTTTATCGCCATTTGTTCGACAGCACCAGCGGCGAAATCAACTCGCACTGCATCCAAAGGAAGGCCTTCATTTCCGATCATTAAACCAGTTTGTCCGGTTGCCAAAAATTTGGAACGCAAACCCCGCTGCAAGCAAGTGCGATTGAGTTCCAGACTGGTTGACATTTTGCCAACGCTCATATCTGTGCCGACAGTTAATACGCGGCGACAACTTAATTTAGCCGCAGCAGCAGAGGCGATCGCACCGACAGATTTCGGTTCCTGACGCACGTCCCAAATCCATTGATTTTCGGTTAATGGAACTGTTACCAAAGGTGCAAGTTTCGCGTGCAAACCGTTGACAACGGACAAACCCGCTGCTACCGCTTGATTAATTTCTGGCAGCCATTCTGCCGGCAAAACACCGCCGGAAGGAGCGATACCAATTAACAGAATATCCGGCGCAAATTGCAGTGCTTCTGCAACGGAAGCAACTATCGGTACTTGTTGAGGAATGCCAGTTAATTCAGGTAAAGATTGTCCGGCACATTGGCTGTCTATTACTGCTACAGTTTGTGCTTCGCTGTAGCGCAAAAATGCTAAACCTGTTTTGCCGGAATGGCCGAGAATTCCCTCGTGCAGCAGGATTGCAACTTTACCATTTTTGATCGAATAATTTTTAGTCATTGGTTCACTTTTGAGACGGGCGATTTTAGATTTTAGCTTCAATCTAAAATCTAAAATCTAAAATCTAAAATCGATTGGGTGTTAGCTGTGATTTGGGTTCATGGTAAGATCATTCGGATCTTCTCCCAATTCTCGCAATCTGGCCTCTAGTCGCGAGGCTCGCTGGCGTTCCTGTTCCGCTTGTTGTTGAGCGGCTTCGGCTTGTTGTTGAGCGGCTTCCTCCGGCAACAAAACTAAATTGCCAGATTCATCGAAAAAACGCACCCAAGTCGCAGTTTCTCGATCGACAATTCCTTCCCATGTGCCCAACCAAAAACCTAACGTTTCGCACCACAGCCAACCCTGTTCGTTGGGTACTAACTGCTGATAGCGCAGGTTGGAATCTAAACGCCATCCTTGCAAAGAATTGGGCTCGAAAGGATCGAAAACAAAGTAATCAGGAGTTCTAAAAACCTGCTCGTAAATATCCTTTTTTTTCCCTGTATCCTGATTTGCCGTTGACGGCGACAGCAGTTCCACAATGACATCCGGGTAACGTCCGTTTTCTTCCCAAACTACCCAGCCTTGTCGAGAAGTATTGCTGTCTACACCCAACACAGCAAAAAAATCCGGGCCTCGGAAATCCTGATTCCGAATCTGTTTAGCGCTGTAATAAATAAACATATTGCCACCGACAAAAAAATCGTTCCGGTTAGCTAAACCTTGTTCTACGGAACGGATTAAAACGGTCATTGCTATACGGTGGCGGTTGCTTTCCATTTCTGCACCATCATCAAAAATTAAATCAGTCGGTGGTTTATGTTCTTCAAAAAAAAGTTTGGCTTCTCTATCAATTCCCTGTCCTATTGATTCTACTGGTATCATACTATCTCCAGATTTATCTTGAGCGATACTTCTATTCTACAATCTTCATTCGCTGCACTCCCAATCCCGATCGCCCGTTTGGCAACAAACACCCATTTTCGACGATCGCACCGGTGAAAGGATCGTCTAATAAATTTAAGTGACTGTCCAAATCCAAATAGTCAGCTAGCGGTGAAAGTTGTGCTGCTGCTGTATTTGCGATCGCGCTATCTGAATAGCAGCCGAACATTACTTGCAAATTGCAGGCTTTGGCTGTGTGAATCATCCGCATTGCTTCAGTCAATCCGCCTGACTTCATCATTTTGATATTGATGCCGTGAACGCAGTGCGCTAGCTTGGGTATATCGGAACTATTAAAGCAACTTTCATCAGCAAAAATTGGCAGGGGCGATTGACGGTACAGTTCTGAGAATTCCTCCATATCTGCGACAGGTGAAAGCGGCTGTTCGACATAATTTATCTGGTATTTTTCCAGCCAACGACACATTTCGATCGCGCTGCTCAAACTCCAACCGCCGTTAGCATCTACACTGATTTTAAGGTTAGCTGGTGCTTCCTCTAGCACTGCTATTAACATAGCTTTGTCGGCTTCGATTCCTGCGGGATTTCCTAATTTAACCTTAACGGCGCGGTATTTGATGCTTGCTGGATCTGTCGCATCTTTACCAAACCAATCGCGCACTCTTTCTCTTGCACTCCTCGGCGAATTAATGCCGATTGTGACGGAGGTGGGGACGATGCGCGATCGATCTAATCCCCACATTTTCCACAGCGGCAAGCCTGCTTTTTTGCCCAGCCAGTCGTGCATTGCCATGTCGATGCCGGCGCGGGCGGCTGAGGGTAAGTTGACCTCTGTTAATACTTGTTCGATTTTTTGGCGATCGAACGGAGTAAACTTTTCTAGCAGCGGTGCAACTTCCTGCAATGCAGCTAGCAGAATTTCGGTAGTTTGGGGCCGAGAACCTGTGGAAAAAGGCGATGCTTCTCCCCAACCTTCGATGCCTTCGTGTGCTAATTTTACCCATAAATTCGTACTTTGGGTTGTTGTACCGCGGCTGATGGTAAGGGCAAACCGCTTGCGGACAGTGAAAGTTTCAATTTGAACGTGCATTGTCAGTGATTGGTAATTTTTTGTAGATAAAAATCCGAGGGGACGGATTGCGCCGCTATTGCCATTTTTTACTTTTTACTTTATAGTTTGATTTTGCTTGTTCTAGTTTATCAAAAATTTGATGAAATTCATTATTTCTGTTTCGCCGAAGAGAGTTGCTTTCTCTCTCAGCATTTGGGTGCTCTTCTTTGCTGTTGCTGGTTGCATCGTACAAGTTCTGCGGTACGGTTTCAACTATCAAGAACGCTGGATTAGTTTGTTTAACTTAGACAGAGAAATAAATTATCCTTCGTGGTACTCGTCATTTACTTTGCTGTTTTGCGCGATTTTGCTAGGTATTATTGCTAGTGCTAAGAAGAAGGAGGGCGATCGGTATTTTGGACACTGGAAAGCGCTGGCGTTCATCTTTGTATTTTTTTCTTTAGATGAAATCTTGAGTTTGCACGAAATATTAATTATTAACGACTTGCGAAAAGCACTGGATTTAGGGGGCATTTTTTACTTCATTTGGGTAATTCCGGGGGCGATTTTTGTTGCGGTTACTGCGCTGGCTTATCTCAAGTTTCTCCGGCACCTACCCCGAAAAACAAGGGATTTATTTTTACTGGCAGGCAGTATATATGTCGGTGGAGCACTTGGCATGGAAATGGTTTGTGGCTATTATGCAGATGCGGTTGGCCAGCGAAACTTGATCTACGGTTTGTTGGCTTCTGTTGAGGAAATTTTGGAAATGGTAGGGGTGATAGTATTTATCTATGCCCTGCTGTCTTACATCGGTTCCTATCTTGAAACTATTGATTTGCGGTTGAAGATAGTGGATAATCCACAGAGGTAAAACTGACTATAAACCAAGATTATTAACGAAATTGAAATCGCAGACTTTATGGCTATATACTTCTACACCACTGCCAGCGAATACGGCTGTTTTTCTAATTTTTCCAGTCATGGATTCGAGTTAGACGGAGAATATTGGCCAACTACCGAGCATTATTTTCAAGCACAAAAGTTTCCCAAAACGGCTCATTGCGACCAAATTCGCCAAGCAAAAACGCCGAAAGATGCCGCAAAAATGGGGCGCGATCGCTCTCGTCCCCTCCGTAAAGATTGGGAAAAAGTAAAAGATGATATCATGCGAAAAGCCGTACTCCGAAAATTTGAAACTCATGCCGAAATTAGAGAAATTTTACTCGCTACAGCGGATGAGGAAATAGTCGAAAATTCCCCAGTTGATTACTATTGGGGTTGCGGTAAAGATGGCAGCGGCAAAAATATGTTGGGCCAGATTTTAATGGAAGTAAGGGAAATATTGCGAAAACGCACGTCAGAGTAAAACAGAACTTAAATTTCCCAAACTAAAGCAGGACTTATTTAATCCTAAGTCCTGCAATGCTCGTCAGCGAGCATTTCCTCAATTTTCTTAAACACTGAACTCATAAATCGGCATGAGCAACTGTCAAAACTTGTGTCAATCTCGTCGGGCTGTTCTAGTAGAGGGTTTAGCCTCTCCTCAGAGACTGCGAAGCAGGGGAAACGGTAAAAACCCTGCACCACTTTTTTTGTTTTAACAACTACTCTCAACCGGAATTAACTTTTTTCGTCGCAAGTACAGCATTGTTAGCCCGTCGCCTCCCGGACACCGTTCCCCTAAAGTTGGCGATTCACAGGTAAAACAGCAAAACACCTGTTCTGGTTAAACTTTGTTTTTTATTGATGCTGTATCTTTACTATTGTGTACGATTTGTGGAAAGTGTCAGCACTCGTTCAGAATTCTTTACATTTGTGATTTATTTGGATACCATCGCGCCACTCTGTCGCAGTTGCTGTTGAATTCTATTAAATTCTTTCTGTTCTGCGCTTAGCAAACTATTGTCGATCGGCGATCGCATATCCCACTGCAATTCGGACAATAACAACAAACAGCCGGCCATAATTATGCCTGTGGTTAGATATTGCCAAGGTGCAACAAAAGTTAATAGAGGGATGCTAAATAAATGAGTTAGTCCAATCAGGAGAAAAGTGCGCGATCGCAAACCGAGTCCCGTCAACAAATAGCCGATCGCGCTCAATCCCAACCACAAATCGCAAAGGTGCAGTAACAAACCTCCCCAACCGGCAAAAATACTGCAATCCGTCAGAACCAAACCAGTTATCATCAAAATCGCCCAAGAGTAAAGAATCCAGCTAACACGCTCGACTCTTACCCAAAACAAAGTCAAAACGGCCATTACCGCAGTGCCAATTAGAGTCAAAGTTGACCACAAAATCGCCTGAAAGCTCCAACTGAGGGGGAAAAACTGAGCCGTAAAAAAAATCCCCCCTGTCACCAAACCCCAAAGCAGAAAAGTTTGGTCGATGCGGGTATAAAATCCTGAGAAAAGAGTAATATTTCCAATTTGCCAGCGGAGTTGCAACAGGCCTTCGATGTCTTGTACGTCGAGATGTTCCTGTTTGCAGCGGATTAGGGGTTCGGAGGCGTTGAAAAAGGTCATCCAGTGTTGGGGAAAGTATGAAGTTTTGTGTATTGTAACAAATCTTAAAGTAGATTTTTTATATTTTTTTTGTTCCCCGGCTCTGCCGGGGGACGCAGATTTGGAGGCTCTGCCTCCCGCGAGTCTATGACTTGCGAGGCTCTTCAAGAGTGATATCGGTTCCCCGGCAGAGCCTGAGAACCACTTAATCTGCTGATTAATGATTTATTGTGCCTGCTGTTCACACCACAGATTCAAAATTGCTTACCACTCCCGCAGTAGCCTTTTTGCTTCTGTCAAAAGGATCTCCGTGCTTTCTGGTTCTGCATCTTCTTCACCTGTGGGCCATAGTTCTGTAATTACAATACGGTCGGTATAAAGTTCAGCATCTATACAATTGCCAGTCACTTCAGTTACTTTTACATCCCTCATATTTTGCTACATTCAATTTTATCAATAATTTCTAGGTATATTTGTCCTTTCGTAGACCGAGCTTCTTCAAGAAAAGCTGCTAGGAGATAACTCCGAGGGGGTAATTGTCGATCAAAAATAGCGATCGTTTGTCCGCTATAAGGAATGAGAATTAAATAACTTCCACTCTTGAAATTGGGATGGGCGGGACGCCCATCCTTTTTGGACGGGCGGGACGCCCATCCCACAATAACAATTAAAATTGTAAGTTATTTAATTCGCGTTCCTAAGAAAACAAAGGGCGACAGACGAGTTTTGCTAGAACTTCTCATAGAAGAACGCAATTTACAGCACTTTCCAGGTAAGTGAAGTACAGAGAAACCGGGTTTCTTGAATAAAACCGGTTTCTGGCGAGAAATCCAGAAGAAACCCGGTTTCTGGGGTGTACTTTATAAACCTGGAAGCCGCTGTATTAGAACCATGGGTGTCAACAAAACCCGAATAAGTAAAACAGGACTTACGCACTCCGACAAAGAAACCGGGTTTTTTACCTAATCTGCCGATTGCAACGAAGTCTTTTCGTGAAAAACCCGGTTTCTGGGCCCCCTGGGTAAGTCCTATAAAATCGATCTAAAATAGAAATTGATGCTACTAGCAATGGAGTCATCCCCATGACAACAACAATTCCCTCTCAAACTTTGCCAGAAATCATCTACCCAGACAGCGACGGAAAACCCATGTCTGACAACACCAAACAGTTCCAATTAATAGTAAAAATTCAAGGCGGAATAGATGCCTTATTCAAAGACCACGAAAATGTCTTTGTAGCAGGTGATTTGCTGTGGTATCCTGTCGAAGGAGATAACAAAACTTGCCAAGCACCTGATACTATGGTAGTGTTTGGCAGACCGAAAGGTTACAGAGGTTCCTACCAACAGTGGCTTGAAGATAATATTGCGCCGCAAGTTGTCTTTGAAATCATTTCCCCTGGCAACCGCATGGGAACAATATTTAAGCTTTTTAAGTTTTACGATAATTATGGGGTTGAAGAATGTTATTTCTACGATTTAAAGGATAATGAGTTAATGGGTTGGGTGCGAAGTGACGGAGAACTCAACTATATTGAATCAATGGAGGGTTGGGTAAGTCCGCGTTTGCAGACACGTTTTGAAACTGCATCGGGAGATTTAGAAATTTATCGTCCCGATGGACTCAAGTTTTTGTCTTATGTGGAGTTATCAAGACAAATGGAACAAGAACGAGAGGAGAAAGAGTTAGTACAGCAAAAAGCCGATCGCCTTTCAGAAAAACTCCGAGAAATGGGGATAAATCCAGAGGAAATTTGAAACTTTTAGAGTCCTGGACGCACGGGTGGTCAGAAACCGGGTTTTTCACCGAATCTGCGGGCTGTAACGAAGTATTATCGTAAAAAACCCGGTTTCTAGGTCTCCATATCTTAACCATGCAAAATCCCCGCCAAATAGCTTTTCTCGCACTCCGCGAAGTCCACCGCCGCGGTGCATTCGCAGATGCCGCACTCGATCGCGCTTTCAGCAATTCTCAACTCAACGACCTCGATCGGCGTTTAGTCACAGAATTAGTTTACGGTAGCGTCAGGAGAATGCGATCGATCGACTTCATCATCGACAAACTAGCGACAAAGAAATCCTCCCAACAACCGCCCGAACTCCGCACAATCTTACATTTAGGGTTATATCAACTCGAATATCTCAACCAGATTCCCCCCTCCGCCGCCGTCAACACCACCGTTCAACTAGCAAAAGAAAACGGATTTTCAGGACTCAGCAGTTTTGTCAACGGTTTGTTGCGCCAATACATCCGTTTAACAGATAACGACTTAAACCCATTAACAGTTACCAATTATAAATCACCCGTTGAACGCCTAGGAATTTTGCACAGCTTCCCCGAATGGCTAATAGAATTGTGGATCGAACAAATAGGCGAAACCGAAACCGAACAACTCTGTGAATGGTTCAACCAATCCCCCACAATTGACCTGAGAATCAATCCCTTAAAAAGCTCGATCGCCCAAATCGAAGCGGCCTTCAAATCCCACAACATTAGGGTTAGCAGAATCCCCAACTTGCCACAAGCATTAAGACTAAATGGCAGCATCGGCGCAATTCAAAACCTCCCCGGATACAGCGAAGGTTGGTGGACAATCCAAGACAGCAGCGCTCAATTAGTCAGCCATTTACTAGCGCCCCAGCCAGGGGAAACTATCATCGACGCCTGCGCCGCGCCGGGGGGAAAAACCACCCACAGCGCCGAATTAATGCAGGATGAAGGCACTATTTATGCCTGCGACAAAACCGCCAGCAGACTCAAAAAACTTAAAGAAAATGCAGACAGACTCCAGATGAAATCCATTAAAATTCATACCGGAGACAGCCGCCATTTCCCAGAGTTTGTTAACCTCGCAGACAGAGTTTTACTAGACGCACCTTGTTCCGGCCTCGGAACCCTCCACCGCCGCGCCGACGCCCGCTGGCGCCACACGCCCGAAAACATTCAACAACAATCTCAACTGCAATCGGAATTGCTAGCAAATGCAGCGACATTTGTCAAGTCCGGCGGCGTATTAGTGTATGCAACTTGCACAATTCATCCCTTGGAAAATGAAACAGTTATTCGATCGTTCTTAGACAGCAATCCTCACTGGCAAATCGAACCGCCAACAATTGATTTACCAGTACAGCCATCACCCGAAGGATGGGTGAAAGTTTGGCCGCACAGACATCACATGGACGGCTTTTTTATGGTGCGGATCAAACGAGATTAGATTTTTTTGTACATTATATCATGTCCGGTCGATTCCCTCCGCTTCGCTTCGCCCGAAATTAGGTAGGGGCGGGTTCACCAATAATATCTGCCAATAATGGACAATCTCAAAAACCCGCCCGGCCGGGATATTATGGTCAATCGAGCGGACATGATATTAGACATCTCCAGAAAAGCCAGTTTTGAACAGGCAGGATGCCTGTTCCACAATAATTATGGGAGAGGTATATTGAAATTTGCCGTTGGGTGAGGGCGGGTTTATGAGATTATTGGTTTTAGGCGATTATTGTTCGTGAAACCCGCCCCTACGGGTGGCAATTGTTGGTAAAACCCGCTTAATATCCCGGCTCTTGATAAGCAGGCTCTTGATAAGCAGGCTCTTCCCACTGGCGATACCGGGGTTGAGGATTGGGATTGTAAGGTACGATCGCACCATCCTCATTCACAATCATTCCCCGAATAATCCTCTTAGGCTCCACCGGTTTAGCCTTAATACTGCCTTTGCGGCCCTCCAACTCCGGCAACTTAGGAAACTTCTCTACCGGCATTCCCTTAACAATTTGACTCATAAAATCGCGCCAATTGTAGGCCGCCGTACCGCTAGTTCCCCAGGTGGGATAATTATCATCATTTCCTAGCCAAACTCCAGTCACAACCTGTGGAATGTAACCAATAAACCACAAATCCCGGACATTTTCCGAAGTACCAGTTTTGCCTGCTACAGCGCGATCGTTTAAAGCCGCAGGCCCCCCCGTACCGTCTTGCACAACACCCTCCAACATCCAAGTAGTAATCGCAGCACTATCCTTATCCAAAACCCGCTTCGGTTTAAAATTAGCCTGATAAATCACATCTCCCCGCTGATTAATCACCCGCTTAATTCCGTGGGCTTCAATAAAATTCCCTTGCGCTGCTAAAGTACCGTAAGCATTGGTTAACTCCAGCAAATTCACCTCTGAAGATCCCAAAGCCAGGGAATAAATCGGACTCAATTTCGACTTAATTCCCATATCGTTGGCTACTTTGATCGCCGGTTCAAACCCCACATCCATCAACACCTTCACAGCTACGACATTCACCGAACGCGTCAAAGCATCAGAGATCGATCGCCAACCGCTAAATTTTTTGCCATAATTATTCGGTTGATAGCCGTCGATAATAATTGGTTCGTCTTCGTAACCGTCATAGGGAGAAAAACCAGCCGCCATCGCCGCGGCATAAACCAACCCTTTAAACGTCGATCCGGGCTGCCGCAAAGCCTGCGTAGCGCGATTAAATTCACTTTCCTTAAAATTTCCACCTCCTACCAGGGCCTTAACTTCCCCAGTCTTAGTGTCCATAGAAACTAAAGCGGCCTGTTCAAAACCCTGACGGCGGCCATCAACTTCGATCGCATCTTTAACCACCTTTTCCGCTATTTTCTGCCACTTCAAATCCACCGTCGTCTCAACAGTCAAACCGCCAGCTTCCAAAGCATCCTGAGAAACATAGCGTGGCAATTCCTTCCGAATGTAACTAGCAAAATAAGGCGCGACCACTTTAAATCGCTTCGGCGGACTTGGTTTAACGGCGATAGGTTCCGCCATCGCCGCCTTCGCCTCAGCCTCTGTAATTACCTTCGCTTCCTGCATTTGTTGCAGCACAAGATTGCGGCGTTGCTTAGCAATATCGGGATTAACCAAAGGCGAATATTCGCTCGGTGCCGGGGGCAAACCCGCTAAAGTTGCCATCTCTGCCAAAGTTAATTTATCGACTGTTTTGCTAAAGAAAACCAACGCTGCATCTGCCACTCCGTAGGCATCTGAACCCAAATAAACCAGATTTAAATATCTTTCTAAAACTTGCTCTTTACTCAACTCCCGCTCTATTTTTTGAGCTAAAAGAGCTTCTCGAACTTTCCGCCTAATACTTCTTTCCTGATTGAGAAAAACAACGCGAGCCAATTGTTGCGTAATTGTACTGCCGCCCTGCACTAAATCTCGCGCGATCAAATTAGAAACAATCGATCGCACAATACCTTGATAATCCACCCCGCGATGTTGATAAAAACGGCGGTCTTCTATGGCAATAAAAGCTTGAACCAAGAGTTCGGGAATTTCTTTAAGTTTCAGTTTATCTCTAGTTGCAGGCCCCGACTGCAACAAAATCGTATTATCTGCTGCCTTAATTGTCAGCGTTCCGTCGCGGTTAAACGCTGACAAATCGTTAACATCTGGCAAACCTTTGTCTAAGGTGTACAAAATCCATAAACCGTAGATTAAAGCGCCCCCGCCTATACTTACCACACCTAAACTTATCCAAAATCTAGGGCGGCGGGAGATCCGTTTTTTAGTTTTTTCCTGCGGTGCGCTATTTTCCTGCGGTGTGCTAATTTCCTGTAGTTCCGTATGTCTCTGCAGTTGGGTGTTCTGCGATTCGCTATTTTCCGGCAATTCGCTACTATCGGATTTTTGGGGTGATTTAGTTCCCAGCAAACTTAATCCCGGCCCCAACAATTCTTTTCCCTTGGTTTGCAAGCTGGTAACTTGAGGTTCAATTTCCAACCAAGCAATTAAGCGCTTCAACCCTTGCCAATTGCGTTTGACTATTGGATATCGAGCGTATTCTGGCTCTAAATATTCTGACTCTAAATATTCTGAGTCTAAATATTCTGAGTCTAAATATTCTGACTCTTCTAGAGATGCAGCATCTTCTGATACCACATACTCGGAGCGCTCATCCCTTGTCCGTGTAGAAAATTCCGCCTCGGATTCCGGCGAGTTGAGCTTATTGCCCTTCGCTGCCTTCGGCGGTTCTCGATCGGAATTACCGCTTATTGCGTTAGTGACTTTGCTCAATGTATCTTTGATATTTGAGAAAAATTCTGCCACGATCAGACCTTCAAACCTCATCAAGTCCGATTAAAAATTAAAAATTAAAAAAGCTAGCCTTCTTCAATTCTTAATTTTTAATTCGACATTTTTTCTTGAATAACACGCTGCCTTGAATTAGTTTTTTTGAATTAAAAAGTTTTTAATTCAAAACTCAAAATTCAAAACTTTTCTTAACGCTGCAGAACTTGGTATTTTTTTGAGAAGTGAATTAGATTTTTTTAATTCAAAATTTTTTAACTCAAAACTCAAAACTCTGCTTAATTCGCATGACCTAGTGCCAAGGCTGCTACCAGCATACCCAAAACCAGGAAAGGCTGAGCACTTGCCTGATATTTAACATCATTTTCCAGGGGATTACGCAAAAAGTACATATCCTGAAAAGTAATTTGGGGAATTATCAGCAGCAGCAGAATGACAGCGTAAAGGTTTTGGTGGATGCTGATCAGATAGCCTGCAATCCCAGCTTGAAAGATGTCGATCATCAAAACGCAAATCCAAGCTGCGGTGCTGATGCCAAACATCACTGGTAAAGATTTTAACCCTAATTGCCGATCGCCCTCAACACTTTTGAAATCATTGACGATCGCAATTCCCAGCCCAGCCAAACTGTAAAACAGGGTCAAGATCATAATGGTCGGATCTAGTGTACCAAACAAAGCTTGACCCGCCCACCAAGGCAGGGCAATGTAGCTAGCACCCAGGGCATAATTTCCCAACCAGCCATTCTGCTTGAGTTTCAGCGGGGGCGCAGAGTAGATATAAGCTAGAAACGCGCCGCCGAGAGTCAAAACAGTCATTATCGGGAATTCATGACCCGCCCACAAGTCTAGAGCATAAGCCACCCCAATGCCAGCGCCTAATAATACCAAAATTTGCGTTACTACTTGGGGAATCGAGATGATACCGGAGGGAATCGGACGGTAGGGCTCGTTAATGGCGTCGATTTCGCGATCGTAAAAATCGTTCAAAGTTTGAGTGTACCCGGTCAGCAACGGCCCTGACATCAACATACAAGCTGCTGCGATCGAGAAATTCTCTAGATTCCAAACATAGTTTCCAGAAGAGGCCGCCCCGCACACCACGCCCCAAATCAGGGGAATCCAGGTAATCGGTTTCATCAATTGCAAGCGAATCTTCCAGATGGAAGTTTCCCCGCTAGCGGCCCCTTTCATGCCCAACAGTTGCCGAGTTTTGGAACTGCGGTTTTCGGTAGCAGCACTTTCCGGTGCAGATTCTGGGGAGATTGGGGAGGGAGGAGAGTCAGACATAAGTGTGATGTTAGCGGTACTGCTACTATTGTGTCGTTCTGCGTTTCAATAATAATTCTGATAGGATACCACTGATATTTAAGGCATCGTCTTGAAAACTTACCCCGTCTTGGAGTTAATGCTAGGGAAAAGTACGGGTTTCATCAACTTATTTTAATATCATTATTCTGTGTAAATGTCAAGAGGATAAATACTTTTTTTAATAATTTTGCTGGGCCCGCCTGCTTGGGGAGATTTTTGCCAGCCGGTGCATTGAATGTCAATTACCAGGAGGCGATCGAGTTTTTTGCCATACTACCCTTGAATCATCTCATCTGCCAGAAAATCTGGCAAAAATTCAGAATCTAGAACCTCGACCCAAGTGTAGATACATAATTGCGGAAACGTTTCTACAGGCAATCCAGTTTCAGCAATTGCTTGTTCTGCTGCATCCGCATAGCATTCAGTCAATACCTCTTCAAGATATGGTTTGAGACTGGGGGAATCTTTGATAGCTTTGCGAATGCGTCTGCGATGTTCGGCAATGCTGCCTTTCCAACTACCGCTTCTTTGATCCGGTTGAAATTGCCACTTAAGCAAGTGCAGGAGAATTACCACCAGATTACTCTCTAAACTCCGGCGTTCACTTCGCCCCATGTCTTCTATTTCTGCAATCAGATTTTCCCAGTCGATGTTTGAATAGTCGCGATCCCGCAACTTTTCCACAGTAGTTTCAATCCATCTCAGGTAATCTGTATCATACAATTTTTGTCGTTCTACTTCTAATTTTGTCGTCATAATACTTTTTAGTTGGGCCGGGGCGGGTTTACGAGATGATTAGTTTTAGGCAATTATTGTTGGTCTAACCCGGCCCTACAAGGTTCGATCGCATATTATTGTTTGTTTTTTTTGCTTTGGACTTACTTAACAACTGTAAATCAACAAATATGGCGGTATGAATCAAAAGGCAGTCCCGTCCGCCGCTTGACTTCGACAACTGATTTGTAAGCGCCTTTTCTCTGCCTTTCTCTAACTATTTTTTCCGCAACATATCGATCTAAACCGCTGGCGATTAACTCTTCCGGCGAAAGAATATTTAACCGTTTCCAAGTAAACTGCGATTCTTTTTGATAATTGTAGCTGAAGCAAATCATCGGGGCGATGCGTCTGACGTGACTTTCGGGAACTCCTGCTATTTCTGATAACTCTTCGGCGTAGGTAAAAATGTAGCCTTCGTTTTGCAGAGATTCAATATCGTTGGCGTAGACGATCGGCAAACCCAAGATTCTGACCATATCGTCTTTGGTACACTCATTAATATCTATTTTGCCGCGCACGTTTGCCAATTCTTCGGCATTCGTCGCACTCGCCGGAACCAGTAAACCTCTGGGTGCGGTTTTGATGAGATAGCGCTTTTTCAAACTAAAAGCAGTAACAATTTGAGCAATCCACACGATCGTACCCAAATTAGTTGAAGAAGATACCGCGAGTGCTGCTAAAGTAATGCCAACACCCCATCCCATCCAACTACGAATATTTGATTTTTGGCCGGCATAGGCGATCGCCAATCCGCCGAAGTAGGGAATAAAAGAATACCACACCCAATTTGGAGTTTGACGTAGCCAGTATAAATCTTGAGACACTTTAATTTTATCCTTAAATAATAGTTGTGATCTCACACTTACTTATTTCACTCCCACTTTTTTAATAGTGGGCTTTCTTCTACCTTCTTCCATCGGACTGACATCCGTTGCATCCGTTGCATCCGTTACATCCGTTACATCCGTTACATCCGTTACATAATCCGTTGCCGAACTTCCTTCTTAATTACAATTCTCGCAACAGTTTTTGGCGTTTTTCCTCATATTCTTCGGCGGTAATTGCGCCCATATCGTAAAGTTTTTTCAATTCGCCGATCGCCCCGGTTACATCTTTTGCCGCTCTGAGGACATAGCCCGACGGCAACGTGCCGCCATTGTACTGAACCTGAAAAGCTTGTTCCGACATCAGCAGCAGTCCCAGAAAATCGAAAAATGCGATCACGAACGGAATTAATGTCCCAGAAAATAGCAAGTATAATACCCCTGCTAAGTTATTGCCCAAATAAAATTTGTGAATTCCGAAACCTCCTACAAAGAAAGCTAACAGAACTGCTACGGTTTTATCTTTTACCATTTTTACTTTCCCCAGTTTTTTATTTTAACTTCCGCCATCGACTTTGAATGCACGACCTTGAACGATCGAGCTAAGTAATGTTACTAATTTTTACTCATTTATTTGGGTTTTTGCGAAACTTAGACATCGCAAAATACAGCAGAACAATACCGGCTTGAGCTTGTATAATGACCAAGTAGCCTCTCAAGAAATAATTGAGTTCGCTGCCTGAATTGAAAGAAAATATTAACAGACCCAAGGCTGCGTAGGGTGCGAAACGCATCCAACTCGGCGTTCCCTCTAAGTTGCGGCTGTTCAAATTGCTCATGGGTTTAAGCCTCATCCTAAATTAAAATTTAGCTATAAATTAGCCGGATTGTCAACTTCCGCTGGGTGCGATCGCCCGCGTGAGTCTCTCAATCAACAGCCGACAAGATATTACTTCCATCTTAAACCCTGTTTTTCCGCTAAAGTAAGGAACCGGGGCGGGTCTATCTGGATCTGTGGCTAATATTACAGATTAATGTGAACCCGCCCCTATGGGAGTTCCGGTTATTGTACCGGCCTAGATATCAGGGGCGCAGCGAACAGCCTACTGCTGTTTTTGGCAAGAGTCGATCGCCCGCACGAAAACTGTCAAAAAAACTCGGTTAATTCACAATTATTAACAACCGCCCCAATTAACTCGCGCCGCCGCCCAAAAGAAACAGACTCAAGAGAGTACCGCTATTCCAAAGACTGTGGAGAAGCATAGGAGCAAGGAGATTTCGCGATCGCGTGTACACAAACCCCAAAACCGCACCCAAAGTCGCCAAAGGCAGAATCTCAGACACACTCAAGTGAGCCACAGCAAACAAGAAAGCAGAAGCTGCGATCGCCCCCCAAACAGGCAAATAGCGAGTCAGAGAAGGTAGTAGAAAGCCCCGAAACACAATTTCCTCAAAAACCGGAGCCGCGATCGCAGCAGTGCCGAAAAACACCGCCAAAGCCACGTTATCCCTACCTTCGAGAACGATCGGCAAAATCGGATTACTGCCACCTTGTCCCTGCCATAACTGCTGATTGATCAGCGACACCAAAACCACCAAAGGCAAAGCCGCAAAATAGCCGCCAAAACCCCACAAAAACCAATTTCCCCGCAAATTAATCCGAAACCAACCATCAGGCAAAGGCAAAAAAGACTTCACCGAAAAATACAGTACCGAAAGCCCCCCCGCCGACAGCAACAAATAAGTAGCAAAGATATAAAAAGCCTTCTCGCGCGGGTCAAAAGTAGCAGGATTCAGTTTTAAAACAGCCAGAGAAACAGGCAGCAGCAAATAGGGAATCAAGATTTGCCCGACAAAGAAAAAGCCGACCACCAGCACCTGCCAAACAATCTCGCCATCCCAAGGCACATCCCAAGTCAAGCTTGCATTTCGCGCCAACACCGGGCCGGAACCTGCTGTATCTAACTGCTGCCGCTGCAACAGCCACTGCAGGCTCAAACCAACCAGCAAAACCGTACCAATACAAAGCGAAATAGCCGGAACGCCGACAATAATTGCCAACTTTTCTACAGCTTGCTGGGCTGTTACTTGCTCTGCTGCTTGCAGCGCCACCAGCTCTTTAGAACGTTCTTGCAGCTTGTAAAGTTGAGCGAGAGCGCGATAGCGAAACCAGCCATCCAAAGACTTTTGAATGTTCTGCTCGGCATCCGGCAGAAGTTGAGCCGGATTGCTCCAAATTCCAGTTAAAACTTTAGCAGTTACCGCCGCAGGATCGTAATCAATTTGAGTGTTGTACCGCTCAACTAAATTTTTCCAAGTTTGGATCGCCGCCTCAGTTTTACCACTGCTTGCCTGCAAAATTCCCAATCGCAAGTCAAGTTCGTTTAGCAGCACTGACTGTTGCTTGATCGACTCGGACGCCGCCTTATTTTGAGCCAAATTCAGAGTATTATCCTCAGACTTAGAGGCAATTGCCGACTGAATTTCTTTAACTTGTGCTTGAGATGTTTCGAGAGTTTTGCGAGTCGAGTCTCGCGCTTCTTGATATTGCGTCAAAGCCGTATTTAAAGGATCTGCACCGACAATATTGTTGCGCGCCGAACTTAAATTAGCACTCTGATTATTTTCTCCTTGCCACTCCGAGGCGTGCAGCAGCAAATTTGTCTGGTAGAGTTCCAGCCGGCTTTGAATTTGCGGCTGATTCCAACTAGCAAGTAAAGATAAACCGACCAGGGCGATCGCGATCGCCGTTAAAATACCTAAAATAACCCGCTTCAGTGTCATTCCTGCTTTTCCGTCCCGCGCGAATCCGTGGCTAAATCTTTTCCGTCTTTAATCATAGGTCGTTGCAGACGAGAGTATCCCGACAACTGGTAAAATTTCACTGGCTCATCTTTTTGACTCGCCTCGCACCCGAATACTGGGTAAGGCGTGCACCCCGCACCCGAAGCGCAGTAACAGGCTAAATCTAAAATCTAAAATCTAAAATCTAAAATCGAATGACTCGCATTATCTTAGTCCGTCACGGCAAAAGCACATACAATCAAGAACGCCGCATCCAAGGCCGCCTCGATAAATCAATTTTGACAGAAGCAGGCCGCAGCGCCGCCCTGCAAGTAGGCGACACACTCAGCAGTATCGCCTTTGATGCCGCCTATACCAGTCCCCTGCAACGAGCCAAAGAAACAGCGGAAATCATCCTGTCGCGCTTGACAAATCCGCCACAACTCCAGCCAACTGATAATTTGATGGAAATCGATTTGCCTCTGTGGGAAGGAATGCTGCGGCAAGATGCTATAGACAAATTCCCCGAAGCATATCAGCAGTGGCAAAGACAGCCCGACAAATTTTCCATGAAACTGCCATCTGCTGACGGAGAAATCGAACACTTTCCCGTATTAGCCGTTTTTGCTAACGCCCGTCATTTTTGGCAAGAACTTTTATCGCGTCACCAAGACGGCACAATTCTAGTAGTAGGTCACAACGGAATCAACCGCGCTCTCATCGCCACAGCCTCAGAAATTACCCCAGATTACTATCAATCAATCCAACAGTCAAATTGCGGAATTAGCGTAATTAATTTTGGAACTTCCCCTGTTACCAACGACGAGCCAGGAGAGCCAAAAAAGAAAGTTCCAGTTCAATTAGAGTCAGTGAATTTAACTTCCCATACCGGGGAAAATTTTCCCAAACCGAGGGACGGACACCAAGGCCCCCGCTTGTTGCTGGTGCGTCACGGCGAAACCGACTGGAATAAAGCAGGTAAATTTCAGGGGCAAATAGACGTACCTCTCAACGATAACGGCCGCGAACAATCCCGGCGGGCAGCAGAATTTCTCAAGAATGTAAAATTAGATTTTGCGATTAGCAGTTCGATGCTGCGCCCGAAAGAAACAGCGGAAATTATTCTCCAACATCACGGCGGTTTGCAACTAGAACTCCGCGACGAATTGAGAGAAATTAGCCACGGACTTTGGGAAGGAAAGTTTGAATCAGAAATCGAACAATCCTATCCCGGTTTGCTAGAAGAATGGAAAACATCTCCTGAAACAGTGCAAATGCCCGAAGGAGAGAATTTGCAGCAAGTTTGGGATCGGGCGATCGCAGCTTGGCGAGAAATCGTACAATCTGTTTCAGGTACTGGCATTGTCGTTGCTCACGACGCCATTAACAAAGCAATTCTCTGCCACCTATTCGGTTTAGAACCCGAACATTTCTGGAAATTCAAACAAGGAAACGGAGCCGTTAGCGTGATTGATTATCCCCACGGCCCCGATGGTTTGCCAGTATTACAAGCGATGAATGTCACAACTCATTTGAGCGGCGGCGTTTTTGACAAAACAGCAGCCGGAGCACTCTAATTAGTAAAGTGCCGATCGCGAACCCGTAGCGGAAGGAACGCCCACCGCTACGCTTCGCCCGCCTGAAAAATGTTTGAATTTTGATAACAACCGCGCCCGACGCTTTGGAAGTTCTTAATTCCTGAAACTAATGCGCTGGATTGCTTCTTCCTTCTTCCTTCTTCTTTCTATCCTTTACATCCGTTACATCCGTTACATCCGTTACATAATCCGTTGCCGAACTTCCTTCTGCTATATGAGCCGCGAACTGCTACAAAATGTACGAGTGCTAGATCCAGTTTCAGGGAGCGATCGCATCGCTGATATTCTGATTGCTGAAGGTAATATCAAAGCAGTTGAGGAAAAAATTGCTGAGTTTCCCGCTGACACAGAAGTGCGGGATTGCCAGGGACTGATTTTGGGGCCGGGGCTAACTGATATCTACAGCCACAGCGGAGAACCGGGTTTCGAGGATCGGGAAACGCTGGAATCTTTGATGCAGGCTGCGGCGGCTGGGGGTTTTACGCGAGTGGCGATTTTGCCGGATACTTCGCCACCTGTTGACAATTTGGCCGGTTTAGCTTTGTTGCAGCAACATATCCGCAATTTGCGGCCGGGGCTGCCCCGCTTGTATTTTTGGGGCGCGCTGACAGCGGGCGTTAAAGGGCAGCAGATGGCCGAGTTGGGCGAGCTGGCCTCCTGTGCAGTGGTGGGTTTTGCGGACGGTTCGCCGCTGTCTAATCCGGCTCTGGTGAGGCGTTTGCTGGAGTATATCAAGCCTTTGGGCAAGTCGGTGGCTTTGTGGCCGTGCGATCGAACTTTGGCAGGAAACGGGGCGGCGCGGGAGGGTGCGGTGTCGGTGCGCTTGGGTTTGCCTGGAATTCCGGCGAGTGCAGAAACTTCGGCTTTGGCGGCAATCCTGGAGTTGGTGGCATCTGCGGGAACTCCGGTTCACATTATGCGCGTTTCTACGGCGCGCAGCGTGGAATTGATTCGAGATGCGAAGGCGCGGGGTTTGCCGGTGACTGCGAGTGTGACTTGGATGCACTTGCTGTTGAATGTCGGGGCAATTTCAGGAAACTCTCAAGATTCCGGCGGGAAAAATGCTCTGACTGCTTCGTTGCCCTACGATCCGAATTTACGCCTAGAACCGCCGTTGGGCAATCTCAGCGATCAATTAGCGTTGATTCAAGCTGTGAAAGATGGCGTAATTGATGCGATCGCGATCGACCACAACCCGCATACTTATGAGGAGAAAACTGTGGCTTTTGCTGATAGTCCGCCCGGGGCGATCGGCTTGGAATTAGCTTTGCCTTTGCTGTGGCACGGACTCGTAGAAACGGGCGAATTTTCAGCTTTGGAACTGTGGCGAGTTTTGAGTACCCGGCCGGCCGTTTGTATCGGACAAACCCCCGCCACGGTTGCACCGGGAGTCTCTGCTGAGCTAATTTTGTTCGACCCGCAAATGAGTTGGACTGTTGACGGGCAAAGTCTGAAGTCGCGATCGGCAAATACGCCTTGGTTGGGACAGCAATTAGCAGGAAAAGTTGTACAAACCTGGATTAATTGATTCTTGGGATTGAAATTTATCTATTGTAGAACAGGCATCTTGCCTGTTTCTCAAAGTAGAACAGGCATCTTGCCTGTTTCTCAAAGTAGAACAGGCATCTTGCCTGTTTCTCAAAGTAGAACAAAAGTAGAACAGGCATCTTGCCTGTTTCTGGGAATGCTGAATGAGGTGACTCAGAAAAAAAGATAAATACATGATTGCTGCTTTTGATTCGTGGAAGTCCCCACCGCAAAACCTGATATTGGATCTGGGCGAAATTCATGTTTGGCGCGTGTCTCTGACTCAAACAGAATCTTGCTTGCAGAGTTTACAACAGACTCTCTCTACCGACGAGCGGACAAAAGCCGAGGGTTTTCACTTTCCCAAAGGTCGATCGCAATTTATTGTGAGTCGTGGCGCACTCAGAGCGATTCTGAGTCGCTATCTTAACATAAATCCTCACATTTTGCGCTTTGACTACAATCCCTACGGCAAACCCTCTCTCATCGCCGCCCAAGGTGGAAATACGCTGCGTTTCAATTTGTCTCACTCAGGAAACATGGCTCTAATTGCGATTACCAAAAATCGAGATATTGGTGTCGATATTGAAGGAATAAATCCCAACTTTCCTTGTCAGGAGATTGCTGAAAAGTTTTTTTCACCCTTAGAATATTCTGTGTTGCGTTCGCTCCCAGAACATCTCCAACCCCGCGCTTTTTTCACCTGCTGGACTCGCAAAGAAGCCTATATCAAAGCAGTTGGTAAAGGACTTTCTATTCCCCTGAATCAGTTTGATGTCAGCTTCGCACCAGGAGAACCTGCAGCGCTGTTAAATGTTGAAGAAAACCCCGAAGAAGCATCGAGATGGTCTTTAATTGAATTAATTCCCAGTTCAGATATGGTGGCGGCTGTTGCGGTTCCAGGAGATTGCTCTAAACTTGATTGTTGGGAGTGGACAGGGGAGTTTTGATTTATGCTGAGATGTTGCAGCATTCTCAATAAGCTTTTTATGAACAGGCAAGATGCCTGTTCCACAAGAAAGAAAATTCACTATTTGTGGAACAGGCATTTTGCATCAGCAACAGGCAAGATGCCTGTTCCACAAGAAAGAAAATTCACTATTTGTGGAACAGGCATCTTGCCTGTTCTTGAAAATGCTGCAATATGTGAGTTTATACCGATCGCGAGCGAGTAAAAGAAAACGGCAACAGTCGCTGGAATAGCTCTACTGCTTGCACCTCCAAGCTATTGTATTGCCCCCCCTCCATAGACAAATAAGGACACAAAAATGTTGTGTCCTTATTTGTCTATTCGACTGCAATTTACCACCCTACAACTGATTTAATAATTTAACCAAATCGATAGCCAAACCCGCGTACTGTAATGATATATTCCGGTTGGCCCGGATCTATTTCCAACTTTTCGCGCAGCCAGCGGATGTGAACGTCAACTGTTTTGCTGTCTCCGATAAAATCTTGACCCCAAATTTTTTCCAGCAACTGATCGCGAGACCAAACTCGCCGGGGATAACTCATAAATAGTTCTAGTAAGCGAAACTGTTTAGGAGAAAATTTCACTTCCAGACCACGAACCAACACGCGGCACTCTTCAGGATACAGAGTTATGCTCTTATATTGCAGCATCATCGGTTGTCGCAACTGACCGAGGCGCTGGCGTCGCATCAGCGCCCGACAGCGAGCGATAAACTCCCGCATTCCAAAAGGCTTAGTCAGATAATCATCCGATCCGGCTTCTAGGTAAAAAGCGCAATTGTTGGCACTTCCTCTAGCACCGATAATCAAAATAGGGACGGGATTTCCTTGATGCCGTAACATTCGACACAGATCCAAACCGTTAATTGAATCCATAATTAACAGGTTGAAGGCAAATTCACCGTGGTATGACGAAGCAGCCTGTACAGAAGGCAGCGCGTTGCGCCCGTCGCTAGTAACCACCACCTCATAGCCCTGTTCTTTAAGGGCTAAAGCTAGCATTTCCCGCAACAGATCTTCACCTTCCAATAACAAGATACGGCCGGCTTGTCCAACAGCCAACCTTGAAGGACTTTCGCTTAATTCAGCAGAAGACATAAATATAAGTGGGAGTGATGTTTGTATGTGGCTAGCGCGAGGTACCTTCTTCAGTAGCTGAGGCACTCTCGCGCTGCGATCGCTTGTACGATCGCCAAAAAGTTCGATCGCTTAGAATCCTTCGCCAGTCCATCCCACAGACACGCGCTCGACCTTTGCTACTTGCTCGTGTAAGGAATACAGCCGTAGAGCAGTTGCCGGAACCGCGCTGTCTGCCTGCGTCCAGGCCACAGAAGTCTGGTCATTTTTCGGGGTCGGTGTTAATTTCATAAAACATTGCCCGCTGTTAATTGACCACGTAACACCCAATCTAGAGGGATATGCTTGTTATACTACTGTTAAAAGGTTATTAAAAGGTAAAATTTTGGTAATCAATTGGTTAAATTATTAACGTTAAGTAATATAACAGTAAAGTAGCGATCGCACTTTAAGAGCTTTTTTTAAGAATACAATAATAAGTTGCTCCAAATTCCTTATTCTTCCCGTGCCGGCTACGATCGACGATAGCAAGTAAAAATTCTGTAGACTGCCTATCATGTTGCTGCATTTGAGTACCTGGCCCGAAGTAGAAGCTTATCTCGAAAGCTCGCGAGGCATAATTATCCCGATCGGCTCCACCGAACAGCACGGGCCCACCGGCTTGATCGGCACTGACGCCATTGCTGCCAAGGCGATCGCCCACGGTGTCGGCGAAGCTGCCAATGCCTTAATCGGCCCGACAATTAATGTCGGGATGGCCTTGCACCACACCAGCTTTCCCGGCACAATCAGTTTCCGACCGCAGACGCTGATACTGGTAATCCGGGATTACATCACATCTTTGGCAAAAGCGGGATTTGAGAAATATTTCTTCATCAACGGTCACGGCGGCAACATTGCCACGATGAAAGCAGCATTTTCCGAGACATACGCCCATTTGTCTGACTTGAATTTACCGAATGCCGATCGAATCCAGTGTCAAATCGGCAACTGGTTTATGTGCGGATCAGTCTACAAACTAGCAAAAGAATTGTACGGAAACCAAGAAGGCTCCCACGCCACCCCCAGCGAAATCGCCTTAACCCAGTACCTTTATCCAGAAGCAATCAAGCAAGCTCCGCTTTCGGAAGAAGTCGCTTCCGGGCACAAAATTTACGGTGCCGCTGACTTCCGTCGCCGATTTCCCGACGGGAGAATGGGTTCAAATCCGGGCTTAGCAACCGCCGAACACGGTCAACAGTTTTACGAATTAGCAGTCAAAGAATTGACTAATAATTATTTGGAGTTTTTAAGTTCCGATTAACGTTTTTTATTCTCGTTACTAGAAATAGCTTGGTAACGAGTAAAACTGTCAAACTCTTCTATATTTTACAGTTATGAGTGAGTCCGCAACAGGATATTTCATCTGTCTGAGAAAGGTTATATCTCCCGATTAACCATCGGGAGAATATCAAAACTATTCCACAATCCAAGGAGTTAAACAAGGTGTCCAAGCACTCAATTCTTCTTCCTTGAACCAAAGGCTAATTTCCGAGCGGGCAGTCTCGACAGCATCAGAACCGTGAATGAGATTACGGCCGACATTCACGGCAAAATCTCCCCGAATTGTCGCAGGTTCTGCATTCAGAGGATTTGTAGCACCAATGATTTTTCTCGCCGATGCCACAACGCCGTCGCCTTCCCACACCATCGCCACAACAGGGCCTGAAGTGATAAAGTTTACCAATCCAGCAAAGAAGGGTTTTTCTTTGTGAACATCATAATGTTGTTCCGCTAGTTCGCGACTCGCCGTCATTAGCTTCATACCAACTAGCTTAAAGCCCTTGGCTTCAAAACGACCGATAATTTCGCCGACGAGTCCGCGTTGTACGCCGTCGGGCTTAATCGCTAAAAAAGTCCGTTCCAAGATTAACTCCTATAATTGTGTTAACTGATCCAAAAGATAGAGTAACTCACAACGCACCTAAAGGCAATTCTGAGAATTGGAAATTGTCATTTGGAGGCTTATTGCCGCAGGAAGAAGGAAGAAGGAATAAGAAGAGGGAAGAGAAAAGAGGGAAGAAGCAATAGACTTTTTGCAAAAGTCCTTTTAAGCAAATTTTCGGACGGGATCTCCGGCCCAGCTATTTTTGCAAGAGGTCTAATAAAAGCAAGGGTTAAAGAAACCGGGTTTCTACGATAAATTTTTGTTGAGCAGGGATGAATCTGCAAAGAAACCTGGTTTCGAGACTCCTATGCGTCTAGGACTGATTTGCAGGGAGCATCCCGATTTTGTAAACAGCATTTTTTAGGACTTTGAGCAGAATGCTCATTTGCCTATATTAAGTTAATCAGTCTTTAAATTATCGGTCAATAAATAATCAAACTCTTGTGGGGTGGCTTTGAGCAACGCCAGAAATACCCAATTTAAATCTAGAACATTTTATGTCTAGGGAACAATATGCTCGAACTTCTGGCACAACATGATACAAGTCAATCGATTGCGCGATTTTAGATTTTAGATTTTAGATTTTAGAATTGAAGCCATCGACCCCACGGATAAATTCGGGGCTCCTTTATCGGATACAGGTTTTTTATTTTTCCACGGATGAATCCGGGGGCTTGTATCATGTATGCTTTCGGTCACAATTTGCTGTGACTGCAAACACTCTTACCTACGATCTTAAATACAAATATGTATGATAAGAAACACAATTATTTATGCTCAAAAATATAGATAATTAACAGAGGTATGAAAATTATCTTGACAGCAACTATTCAGGCGAAAAAAGTATGAAAGCCATTGTAGCATTCATTGAACCCAAAAAGCAAGAGTTTGCCAAATTGCCCTTGTTTGACTTTCTAGCCAATAAACACATTCACGCGAATCAACGACTAATTTTTGCACCTGTACTCGCTCCTTTGGCTGTAGGATTGAGCGATTTAAATAAATATGTATTGCGAGAATCTTCTAGTAATAGCCAAGTTCAGGAACTAATTAATAAATATACGTATAAAAAAAACTATTACTGGCACGACTATCTAGAATACTTAGATGAGCTGGGCTTAAACCAATTAATGAGTTGCGGCGATTTCAGAATGCTTTGGGGTGAAGAAACTAAAAAAACTCGATCGCTATGTTCAGTGATCGAACGCTACGCTTGGAAAGCCTCTCCTATTCAGAAACTGGTGTTAGTGGAAGCCCTCGAAGGAACGGCCCAAGTTTTTTTTGAAGCGGCGCTAGCAGTGGTAATGGAATTACAGCAAATTAACAAAAAAGAATCTGTTGATTTTGGAGGATCTTATGGGGGTTTAGAAAATTATCACCTTTTAAACACGCCAGAGATGTTGGAAGTTTTAGCAGAGATTAAACTTACTAATGCGGAATGCCAAGCAGCTTTAGAATTAGCACAAAATGTATTTGAACTGTTTACAGAAGCGATGAACGAGCTGTTCAGACACAGCCAAACAAATTCTTGCAAGACTGTGCTGCAAATATCCTCAATTTCTGCCTTTGCTCATTGCCCGATCGACTTTCTCGATATTTGTTAGTTTAAACAATCACTAAATTATCTCGGTGTACCGCCGTTTCGACGCCTGCATAGCCTAAAATCTCAGCAATTTTCTCTGACTTGCAGCCTTGGATTTGTCTCAGTTCTAAACTGCTATAATTCACAAGTCCTCTAGCAATTTGCTTGCCGGCCGCATCGCACAACTGCACGGAATCATCAGCTTGAAATTCTCCTTCTACTTGAGCAATACCCGCAGCTAAAAGCGATTTTCCGCCGTGGGAAATTGCTTTGACAGCACCCGCATCTAAATATAGTTTTCCGGCGGGAATTAGCACGTTAGCTATCCAGTGTTTGCGAGCGTTTACAGGGCGCGGTTGAGGCTCGAATTGCGTACCGATCGACTCTCCGTTAAGTATTTTCTCGATATTACCAGGAAAGCAGCCGTCAGTGATGACAGTCCGTACTCCCGATGCAGTTGCTATTCTGGCTGCTTCAATTTTTGTCACCATACCGCCGGTTCCCCAACCGCTGCGGGAATCTCCTGTTTGCACCTGAAATTCTGTGAGCTGTGCCATACTTTGGACTAGGGCGATCGGCTGTGCGTCGGGATTGCTGCGCGGATCGGCGGAATACAGTCGATCGACATCTGTGAGTACAAACAACCAATCTGCTTCTACCAAACTCGCTACTAGCGCCGAAAGCGTGTCGTTATCGCCAAATTTAAGCTCGTCTACCGCTACTGTATCGTTTTCATTGACGATCGGAATCACGCCCAATCTGAGCAGTTGTTGAAAAGTATTGCAAGCGTTAACATAACCATTACGCTGCACTAAATCACCCCTGGTGAGCAATACTTGAGCGATCGGCTGTTGTAGAGTAGTAAACAAGTCATCGTACACCCGCATCAGCCGCCCTTGGCCCACAGCCGCCACAGCCTGTTTCATAGCAATATTTCGCGGGCGTTCCGTCAAACCCAAGCGGGCGCAGCCAACCCCAACCGCACCCGAAGAAACCAAAACTACTCGATGGCCTTGCTGCCGCAAATCAGCTAAAATTTCGACCAATGCAGCAATAGTTGAAAGAGCTAAGTTTCCTGTAGTCGATCGAGTCAGAGTCGAAGTTCCAATTTTAACAACAATAGTTTTAGTCATTAGTCAGTAGTCAATAGTCAGTAGTCAGCAGTCAGTAGTTATTAGTTATTAGTGATAATATCATTTCCAGTAGACATCTCCAATAATTATTATTGTGGAACAGGCATCCTGCCTGTTCAAAGCTGGCTTTTCGGGAAATGTCTAGTTGATTATAACAAATACTGTAGGGGCGGGTTCACCAACTTCTATGATTCACGTCCTGGATATTTATAAACCCCCCCTCCGCATTAATGACTAATGACTAATCTTTAATTTTCAGAGAAGCCCCCAAAGCTTGAGAAACCCAAACTTCAAAAGAGCGCACCGGATACTTGCGAAGCGCATACCCAGCATCAACCATTGGTTCCACTAAAATAGTGAACATACCCAAACGATTGCCTGCTAAAACATCAGTAAAAAGTCGATCGCCCACCATCGCCACCTGTTCCACCGGCAAATTCATCGCCGTCACTGCTGTTCGCAACTTGCGGCGGGACGGTTTAGCCGCACCAGTGATGTATGGTAAATTCAAAGACTCAGCAATTCGACCGATCCGATTTTGACTTAAATTATTGCTCGCCAACCATAGGGATACCACCGGTTTAATTTCTTGTACCCACAAGCTGAGTTCAGGAGAAGCATTCATTGCCGTAATGGGAACCAGAGTTTCGTCCACATCCAATACTAATCCTTTTATCTGATATTTCTGCAGAATATCAGCCGTTAACTTCATGACTGAATCGCCTAGAACTAAGTCAGGCTGTAGTAATTTACCCCAAGTCATAATGATTTTAGATTTTAGATTTTAGATTTTAGATTGAGAAATAAGAAATTGGGAGTTAAAGATTGAAAAAGTAAAAAATCAAAAGTGAATAATTATTGCTTTTCCTGGGTTACTTTTGACTTTTTACTTTTTTATTAGTCATTGCCCATCTATTGACCCGATCGCACTTTTTGGTCAACTTGAGCCACAGCAGCATTGTGTTCGGCCAGAGTGCGACTGAAAATGTGAGTGCCGTCATACCGCGCCATAAAATACAGGTATTCTGTATTTTCTGGAGTCAGAGTCGCCTCCAAACTTGCTATTCCCGGAGATGCGATCGGAGTTGGGGGTAGTCCTGGATTTATATAAGTATTGTAAGGAGAAGGCGTTTCTACTTGCTTAAAAGTCAGAGGCTTTTCCTTAGTTTGCCTGATACCGAGAGCGTATTCAACTGTCGGGTCAGATCCCAACGCCATACCCTTTTTCAGACGGTTGTTGAACACTCCAGAAATGCGGTTCCGCTCGGAAGCAACCACAGCTTCTTTTTCTACAATACTGGCCAAAGTCACCCATTCTTTGAGAGATAGCGTTGTATTATTCTGATTTTTTTGATATACCGGCAAAGCTGTCTGCTCGAAACGGGTGAGCATTTGTGCGATCGCAGCTTGAGGAGTAATTCTATCGCCGTCTAGCTGATAAGTATCCGGGTACAAAAAACCTTCCAAATGAGGCAATCCGCTCGGCAGCCAAGGGTATTGAGCGTAAGGAATTTGACTCGCGACCGCCATAAACTCTTTAGCCGGAAAAAAGCCTTGCGCTTCAAAATAAGTGCTCATTTGTTGCAGCGACCACCCTTCGGGAATCGTGAAACTCTGCTGTGCGACTTCGCCCTTCCAAATTTTGTCAGCAACTGCACTCAGAGGCTGAGTCGGCGACAGTTGGTAAGTTCCTGCTTGAAAACCTCCCTCGCGGTTTTGCAGAGTCATCCAGCGGGCCCACATATTCCATGCCGAGCTCGATCGAATCAACCCCGCAGCCTCTAAATCCCGGCCGATTTTTTGACTGGGAGTACCCTCCGGGATTTGGATAGAAACAGCATCCTCCTCTGCCGTGGAAGTTGACGTTTCAGCTATTTTAGGAGGCGCCGAAGCCCAGCTCCACCAAGCCCAGCCTTGCCAAGCGCAAACTCCCCAGATTACCGGCAGCAAAGCCAGATAAAACAACCATTTAGAGACTTGCGGAGTACCTTTTCGGCTCTCGCGCGCGCTGCCTTTTGTCATTTGTTCTTTATTCATAGTCCGTTGTCCTGGATAAGCGGCGGTTAACTAGCGACTAATGACTGATGACCTGCGATTGATGACCGAAAAGTTACGAATACAAGCCCTTTAAAAGACCCAATCCACGCGGCCCAATTCAAAAGCCCGATCGCGAAGGCAGAAGCTGCCACCTCGAAAAAGTTCGATCGGGCGAGCAGTTTACTGTTTTATAAAATAGTAAAAAATTCTGCTTTTTGCCATCAGGTTTTTTGCCTGCAATTCATATCTAATCAAGCTCGTCAAAAAACTGGTCTTCCAGCATAGGTAACATCGGTTCCAGCCTTTGGAACTCCTCTTCCGAGAGCAATTCTGGCTTGCCGTCATCATCCATTCTAGCCAAGATAAAGAACGGGTCTAGAGGCGTATAAATCGCATATTCCTGTTCTTCGTGGTAGAAACTGGTCAGCCACATCAGCTCCTCGAACTCCGACTCCTCATCAGGATCGACATCGGATGCCATATCCTCTTCGGGAAATTCCGGCAATTCGCCAACTACAGTCAGCGTCACCGCTGTGCGTCGGAGCGTCAAGTTCTGCTCTTGCAGGACAACTTTAGCAGTCTCAAAAATTTTGTCAATTTCGGTCTCGTCTTCTACAGGAATTGCTGCTTCGTCCGTCTCGTCTCCCTGCCAGGTAAAAATTTCTACGGGTGAGTCAATTGGAAGCAGCAAAGCGTATTCTTGACCTTCTAGGTTCATAGAATATTCTATGTTGCAAGTTAGCGATCGCCCAACTTCATCCGTCAAGGTGACGGACTCTTCGTTGGAATTGCCATTCTCTTTTTTGCGGTATGGGGATGAGGACATCGCGTGTATCTTAGTTTTCCGTCAATAATTCAGTAACGTTGGCTTGACAATTGGGAATTTTCGTGGCGATATTCTGGCTAAATGGGCGATCGCCAGTCCACCAGCTTAAACCGCGAGACTCGCTGCCTTTTCGACAGGCTCCGAGTGCAGCGTTTAAATCTCAGTCGAGTCAGCAAGCGACACTGAGGACAAATCACGATTTTGTGCTTCTTCAGTACCGAGGGTACAGCAGAATTTTCTCCAGTTTGTCAAGGGTTACAGGTGTGCGTAGCAAACTTGCACAACCAGGATATCACGCCTTTGTTACCAGCTATCAAGGATTGGGAAGGGCGGAGATATTTTGCCTCCGTTCGTCTAGCCACTGCTGCAAAATCAGGGCTGCTGCTTTGCGATCGATCGCACCCTTATTTTGCGACACCGAAATCCCTTGTGTTTTCATCAATTCCTCTGCCTCAACCGAAGTCAGGCGCTCGTCCACGTACTCTAGGGGGAGCTCTAAGGCTGTGGCGATGCGATTGGCATATTTCTGCACCTGTCGGGCTTGAGCACCCAATTCTCCGCTCAGGGAGTAGGGCAAGCCTGCCACTAAAATTTGCACTCTCCGCTCTCGCACGAGTTCTCGGAGATAAGCTACGTCTCGATCGAAGGACGATCGTACCAGTGTTGTAATTCCCGTAGCTATTAAACCGGTGCCGTCACATCCGGCGATGCCGACTCGTTTGAGGCCGATATCTAATCCCAGTGCTGAAATCCATAATTTATCGTTGGACATTCAATTTTAGATTTTAGATTTTAGATTTTAGATTTTAGATTTACTATTTTTTTGCGGAAATAATCTTATTTAACGAACCGCGAAGACGCGAAGGACGCGAAGGAAGAAGTGAAGAAAGTAAGAATAAGATAGGTAATCTTAGGTTGATATTAATAATTAAAAGATTAAAAGCAGAAGGGAGGTTTTGGAATTATGACAGAAAAAAGGAATTTCTTTGATGATTAATTCTCTTTTTTTCTGCCTTCTACCTTTTACCTTCTGCTTTTAACTATTAAGTATTAACTTTTGTCTTGGGAGCCTTCGTCTAGAGGCAATTCGGGCAATTTTAGAGGCAAAATGCTGCTGCTATCTGTTGCCGAGGATTCGGAATTTTGGAAGTTCAAGGGGTTAACTTGATTCGTTTGGCTGTTTCCTGAGTCAGTCAAGAGGGGTTTTATCTCGGAGGATGCGGGCCCTGCTGCTGCTTCCCCAGCCATCGGGCCGAGCCAGGACATCCGGCCCGGTACGGGTTTGCGAGTTGGCTGGAAGCTTTGCAGCATTTCTGATAGCTGGAGTCCTTCGAGAGAGACCAACTTGGACTCGCGCAATTTGTGCCACACCGATCGAGACATCAGCAAACTGTGTTCCACGCGCACAGCTCCAAATTGCTCTAAATAAGCTTCCCGTTCCGGCTGATAGTCAGCGGAAGCCAGTTGCAGGCTTTGAATCGGGAAATCTTGAACAAGGCGCGCCATCTGAGACAGCAGTTCCGGGTAAAGCCAAGTGTAGGCCGGGTGTACAGTCAACTGGGCGACGTGCGGTTGCTGGCCGTTGCGGGATAGCTGCACCTGAAAATAGCCGATCGCGGCTTTGCGCTGCGGTTCAAACACGTAACCGCTGACTACCTCGGTTTTGGCCAGCCACTGTCTGACACCTTCGACTAAAGCGCCGAAAAAACTGGTTTTGAAATCTTGAATGTGCCGATCGAATACTTGGCGCACCAGGGGCGGCATAGACGCGGTATCCAGTTGGTATAGCAACTGAGCGTCGGCGTTGCTCACCGGCAGCAGGTTGGGCAAATCTGGCGTCGAGGAAGCCATTTCTTGCAGGCGTTCTGGGGCGATCGTCCAGTAAGTCATCTGGGCCAAAGGCTGAAACCCGTTTTGCCGATACAAAGCCAAGGAAGTTTTGTCGCCGACATTCACTTCCAACAGCCATGTCCGCGCCTCCCAGACTGCCTCAAAGCAGTACCGCAGCAGCATGGAACCAATTCCTTTGCTGCGGGCTTCCGGGTCTACTCCTATGCGATCTATCCGCCAAGTGCTGCGGGTGCGGTTGAAAGGAGAAATCTGAATTATGCCCTTAACTTTCCCCTCTTCTTCGGCAACGTGGGCCCGGAACAGGGACTGACAGGGGTTGGGAAACAAGCTAAAAATCTTTAGTAGTCCGTACCAGCGACGTATCTGCTGCAACTTTCTACCTAGTACCACGTCGCAGCTTGCGCCCTTGCGGTTTTCTGGCTCTTCGGCTGTTTCCGCGCACAGTTGTTCCATCACCTCGATGTCGCGATACTGAAACGGGCGAATCACAACCTGGTTTTGGTTTTGGGAGGGAAATGAAGTCATAGCATAAAAGTGGAGAATGGAAATTTAAAAATAAAAATTCAGAAAGGGGAAGAGTTAGAGAAGTTTTGAGTTTTGAATGGGTAAATTTTGAGTTCAAAACTTATAACTTTTGATTCTTCTCCCTTTCTTGCTCGATCGAAAATTAAAAATTGCAAATCATCTTTTTGAATTTTTAATTTTCTGTTTTCAACTCAAGATTTTTGTGGCAGAGGTCGAATTACAACGACTGGTGTGCGCTCGTCAGCATTCCCGGCGGGGTTGCTTCGCAAGGCTTGCTCTAAGAATGTTACCGATAAATCGGAGGTCGCTGCTAATATCTTAACTGCTTTCAAGTCATTAGCGTCTACGATCGCCGCCGCAAGTCCGGTTTCTCGTTGAATTTCTTCTACAACTTGCTGGGGATTGTCCGGGCCTAGGACAATAAATTGGTCGAAGGGAGGCAAAGTCCCGGTAACGTCGTCAATCAGTCTGGCTTGTTCCCCTGCAAGTTGGTAAAAGACTCCCGGTTTACCGAATATTTTAGCCACAGCGCCGATCGCAAATGCTGCGACTACGCGCCAAGGGCCTACTACATCAACCAACGTCTGCATCCCGCAAGCCGTGGCCAAACTCGACATCGGCAAGAAAAACAAGCACACTCGCTTTGCCGCCCATCCGGGTTTGACTTCGCTGGGATGGCGATAGCGTCCCTGCATCAAAGCCAAGGGAGTCTCTGCGAGGGCGACAATATCGCCTTTCTGGGCGCGTGGCAGCACGTACCGCTTGACAATTTCGACGGGATTGTCCAATTCCGTCAGGATGTGGGTGCGAATCGGCAAAACTTCGGCAACTCCTACATTTCGGGCATTAGGTACTGTCTCCGAGTTGGGAAATTGCAGGGGAACTACTACGTTACGGACTTTGGGGATGCGGCCGCCCGGGCCGTAGGTGACGTAATGTACTTGCACCCAAGCTGACTGCAATTTGGTTAAATCTTGCCCTTGAATGTCTACAGAAACTTTAATTTTCGTGTTTTTTTGGGCTTTAACAATATAGCCGAACCAGTAATCGTCTGCTCTGGCTGCTGCGTCTTTGTGGCAAGGAATCACCTTTGTCTCGGAGGTAACGCCATCCAAACTTCCGTCTGACAGCAGTTTCACTTGTGCCCGCACTTCCGGCAACATAATCTCAAACCGCTGTGTCAGGTTGCGGAACTCCATTTCCCCGACTAAAAGATAGCGGTTGGGTTCGGAGATGGCTAAGTGCCATTCTCCGGCTGTTAGTTCTAGTTTATTTGCACTCCCAGTCCGGCGATAGTTCAACTCTAGGCCCAATCCGCCCAATGCTAGCAGCGAACCGGCTGCTGCGATTCCTGTTGCTAAAGTCTCAATCACTCAAATCACCGCCAATAATATTTTGTGTTTACTGTAGTCGATATCGGGTACTTTGAGCGCTGATCCGGTAGTAATTGGATTGTGTTGAGTTTGTTGGGGGCGATCGAGCTTAGCCCAATTACAGGTAAGTGCGATCGCGCGTCTGCGGTGGCGGGGTTGGAGAGTGGGATTGGCGATCGGTTTTTAACAAAATCAACTAAATGTTAGAAGTTTGACAAAGTTCTTCAACCGATTTCATTGGTAGATAAAGCTTCATCGGGTTTTGTTTAAACTTTTGAAAACCATATTTTTGATAGAAATTGGCTGCTGGCTCATCCAGAGCTTCTGCAATGACAGCGAGAGATGCAACTTGTGCAGTTGCCAAGAGTGCTTTTCTCAAAGCATCTATCAGAATCAACTCGCCGAGATGTTGACCTTGATAAGTACGATCGACTGCCAAACGACCTAGCAATGTAGCAGGTAGAAGGGGATAGCGGGGCAGCTTTTTTGCAAAAGATTCATTCAAATCTGCGAGTTCAATGGTGTATGCAGAAAGCGTATAATAGGCAATCACATCAGTGTTTGGAGACTCCACTAAAACGAATACGATTGCGACTTTCTTTTTGAGATCCTGAGAAGCTTGTTTACGGATGTAGTTGTCCAAACTATCTTGTCCACAACAAAAAAGCTCTCTGTGATGTCTGCTGCTATCTAAGAGTTCAATTGTGAGTACCATCGCCCATCACTTGTTTGTAGCGCAAGGCTGCTGCTTTGAGAGCTTGATTCGGCTGGGTTGGATTCAGGAGGGCATTTACGAAAGCCTCGCTGTCGTCAAGGTCAAGTTTCAGTCTTTGGTGCTGTTCAATAACTTTGGAAGCGACTGCTTGAACGCTGGCGATGACGAAATCTGTTAATGTACGTCCTTCTAAGTCAGCGGCTTTTTGCCAAAGGGCTTTAATCTCTGGACTGATACGAGCCTCCAATCGGGCTGACGGTTCCGATTTAGTAGTTTTAGTCATACAAAATACGGTTTATCTCATTTATCCATTATATACGGCAAAGTGCCGTATGTCACGCTAAAAGTTAGGGATCGATCGCACTTATGCCCAATTACACGTAAGTGCGATCGCCTCTGGCGGCTAAAGCGGTCAAGTTGCTGTTCAAAGAGCTCTCCTCGTGAGTTAGATCACTCCAAAATCTGGCCTTGCTTAATCAGGGTATCAAAAAAATCAGTTGAAAATCCCGAATCTTTGTGGATACTGGTTTCTCTGACTTGCATATTTAACCTTTCCTAGCGTAAATCAGCAACGTCCACAAAACAAATCACTTAATTCAATAATTTAATAGCTAATTTTTTTAAACAAATATAAGATATTTTCTTAAAAACCGTTAATTTATAAGCTGGCACTCCACATATTTTTAGAATATTTATTAATCATTTAATCTGTAAACAAGTCTGTATACATGAGTTATTTTTGCATCGCTAAGCTAAGACTGTTCCCGATGTGCCATCGCGCGCCTCCAACTTGTTCAAGGTCGAATGAACAGCGAGTCCCTAGCGCGGTAGCGGTAAGTATTTTTGAGAATCTACTTCTTAAGTAACAGTCAAAATCTAGTTCTTAGGCAGTAGATTTTATGAGAAGTATATAGTTAGCCTAGTAAATGTAACAGTAATACCCAAGGATATCTATGACTGATAATAAGCAGCCTTTTAACCAACCTGAAGCCAATCCTGACTTCCAGGAAAAGAATGTTGACAATAGCGAAAACGCGCAGCTTCAGGCTCAGACTAACGAAAATTCAGAATCAAAGGAAGAGCAATCATCAGGCTCAGGCCTTGGTGCGAGGATAGCTGGAGCAGCAGTCGGTGGTATACTCGGTGCTCGCTCTGGAGGCATTGTTGGTGCTGTAGCAGGCTCAGTTGCTGGCGCTATGATTGGTAAAGGTACTGCTGATACTGTTAACCGTGCTGTAGATAATTTAGGGGATGCAGCACACGCTGTAGCAGACGGTATTACACACACTGTAGAAGACCTAGGGACAGTCGTAAAGGAAACGGCTGAGGAAGTTAAACCATCTATCAAAGCTACAGCAGAAGCAGTCAAGGAGACTGTTGAGGAAACCAAGCCTTCGATTAAAAGTATAGCCGAATCTGTCGATCGGACAGTTAAGGAAGCCAAGCCTTCTGTAGTAGATGCAGTCAAGAGCGCATCCGAGGAAGTCAAACCTACGATTAGAGAAGTAAAAGATTCAGTCAAGCAGACAGTCGAAGGTATCAAGCCTTCTATACAAAGTGCAGCGGATTCTATTAAGAGTACTGCTGATGAAGTTAAGCCTTCTGCCAAAGCTGTAGCTCAGGAAATTGAGGGGGCAACTAAGGATCTGAGATCGACTGTAAAAGATACAGCGAAAGCAGTTGAGCCATCTATAAAAAGCGCAGCCGAATCGCTTAAGTCATCTGGTAAGAGTGCAGCGGAATCAATGAAGTCATCTGCTCAAAGCGCCGCTGAATCTGCCAAAGTTGCAGCGCAGGATGTTAAGTCATCTGCCCAAAATGCTGCAGAATCTGCTAAACGTGCAGCGCAGGATGTTAAGCAGGATGTTAAGTCATCTGCCCAAAATGCAACCGAATCTGCTAAAGATGCAGCGCATGATTTTAAATCATCTGCCCAAAATGCAGCCGAATCTGCTAAACCTCCAGTGCCTGATTTTAGGTCCTCTGCCCAAAATGCAACCCCATCTCCTCAAGGTGCAGGGCATGGTTTTAACTCATCGGCCCAAAATGCAGCCGAATCTGCTAAACGTGCAGCGCACGATTTTAAGTCATCTGCCCAATATCTAGCCGAATCCACCGAGGAAAATATGGATACGGATATTCACATCTCCGGCACTCCTAAACTCAAGGATCAAGTGGTCATTCATGACAAGAGAATCATTAAGGACTAGGTAAAGTAAGGACTTAACTCTAGCTTGTTAAAGCTAGGGCTAAGAGAGTTTAACAAAGAGTGGATCTGAGAAAAGAGTCCACTCTTTTCTGTGTATGAGGAATGCGATCGCCTACGGTTTAACAGAGAGTCTATTTATTGAGGAACTCTCCCCCTGAAGAAGGAGAGATTTCGTTTCTAGACTACTGGCAGAAGTGGTTAAAACGGCTAAAGTTTTTTGTAGAAAAAGCTGCTTGATAAATCGAGAAATAGTTAGGGTCAAGCTGAGGTGGCCAGTTCAACCCCTAACTATATTATTAATATCCAAATTGCAAAGTCACAGAAGCTTCTACCTGCTGTTCCCCCCCCACCACAGGCGTTGTAGCGTCAGCAGCAGCCATGCGAGCACCAGCCAATTGCCGATACATAGGAGGCGGCGCGATCGCACCGTTGACTTGAATGCCCAGAATCTCTCCCCGCTTCAGGTTGAGGGCGCTAAAGACTGCATCCGCTTGCGCTTGAGCATCTTGAGTGGCTTTTTTGAGTGCTTGTTTTCGAGCAGATTCGATCGCACTTTCGGTGGCGGCAAAACTCACGCCGTCGATGCGTGTGGCTCCGGCATTCACCGCATCGTCGAGCAAAGTGCCGGCAGATGCAGTATTAATCCGAAAACTGACGGTATTCGTCGCCGTATAACCTGTCAAGCGCTGTTGGTTGTTGTCGTAGTTATAAATGGGATTGAGGGTGATGCCGGCAGTTTCGAGTTTTTCGACTTGGCGCGATCGCAGCAACTCTACCACAGCGGACGATCGCCTCGCCGCTTCCTGCTGCACCTCGGCAGCCGTTTTCCCCTGCACCTCAACCCCCAGCCGCACTTGCGTTTGGGTTGTGGGAATCGCTTCCACACCCCGCCCAGTAACACTCAGCGTTCTGATCCGCTGTTCTTGAGCCACCGCCGGATCTAATCTCACAAAACTAACGAGAGTTAAGGTTAAACACAACGCTGTTACCAGACTGCGGAAATTAATGCGATCGCCACGTTGCAAATTTGAACTCATAAACTTGATTCTCCTCACATACAACAGATGCTATACTTTACCTTCCCACTGAAAGTGCTAAATATCCGGGTTGTTACATTTTTAGCAACTAAAAAAGTATTAGTCATTAGTGATTAGTGATTAGTGATTAGTCATTAGTCATTAGTCATTAGTCATTAGTCATTATATGCAATGGTTAAAACAAGGTACCCGCCGACTCAAAAAAGAGACTTACGCTGTTTATTTAGCCAGTACAGACCAGAGAGTACCTTGGTACGCCAGAATTTTAGCAGGGCTTACGGTGGCCTACGCTTTTAGCCCGATAGACTTAATTCCTGATTTCATACCGATTCTCGGCTACTTAGACGATTTGATAATTGTACCTTTGGGAATTTGGCTGGTACTCAAGATGATTCCGCCACAGGTTTTAGCAGAGTGTCGGGAAAAAGCAGCCGCAGAAATAGAGCGAGGAAAACCGATAAATAGGGCGGCCGCTGTTGTAATTATTGCCATCTGGATTGGCTTAGGAATATTAGCAGCAATGTGGCTGATACGAATATTTAAACGTTAG